>CAZEFG010000054.1:0-11443 GCA_964511355.1 uncultured Iamiaceae bacterium | reverse complement strand
CATGCTCGACCGCTGGCGGGCGCTACCCGACCCCGGCGACCTCGTCCTCGAATGGCCCCTGCCGAAGCCCCGCTGAACTCCTCTCGTTCCCCTCGGCGACGGGGTTGGGGAATGAGCGGCAGACGGATCACTCCGGCCTGAGCATGGCCGGGTGCAACAGGTCGGCGTCGCCTCGCCGGTAGAGCTGGGCTGGTCGGCCGCCCTGGCGGGTGGTGGTGTCGCCGGTGGGCACGACAAAGTCGGGGGTGCCGGTGACCTTGCGGTGGAAGTTGCGGGGATCGAGCGAGGTGCCCCACACCGCCTCGTAGACCTGGCGTAGTTCGTTGATGGTGAACTCGGGTGGGCAGAAGGCCGTTGCCAGGGGCGAGTACTCGAGTTTGGCCCGTGCTCTTTCCACTCCGTCGCTCAGGATCTGGTGGTGATCGAACGCCAGGAGATCGGACTGGTCGAGAAGCGAGCCGACCGCGTGCCACCGGGCCGCGCTGGCGTCTGAGCCCGCCACCGGGTCGGCTGTCGACGCCAGCAAGGCCAGGTAGGCGACCGCCACGATGCGTCCCCGAGGGTCGCGGTCGGGCCGGCCGTAGGTCGCCAGTTGCTCGAGATGGGCCCCGATGTCGGCCAGGCCCGTCTCTTCGAGCAGCTCCCGCTCGGCGGCGTGAGCGAGGTCCTCGTCGGCGAGGACGAATCCTCCCGGTAGCGCCATTCGGCCTTTGAAGGGTTCGACGCCCCGCTCGATCACGAGCGCCTGGAGTTCGCCCGCGCTGATCGTGAGCACCACCAGATCGACTGCGACAGAGAAGGACGATGCGGCCACACACCCACTCTAATCGTCACCTTGACGAGAACGCTAGGAGGGGTTATCGTCATAACGACGACAAAGGAGAGGAAGCAATGGCAACCATCACGCGGTACCCGTTCATCAACCACCTGCGGGCTGACACCACGAGCTACGTGCAGCACCTGCACAACGGCAAGGCGAAGAATGCCGGACCAGGCCTCGCTTTCTGGTTCCGGCCCCGCACCGCCGCTCTCGTGGAGGTCCCCCTCGACGACCGAGAGCAGGCCCTGCTCTTTCACGCTCGCACCGCTGATTTCCAGGACGTCACCGTGCAGGCCACCGTCAACTACCGAGTGATCGCCCCCGAACTCGCTGCCACCCGCATCGATTTCGGGATCGGTCCTGAGACCGGAACCTGGAACGCCACACCGTTGGAGACCCTGGCCGGGTTGCTCACCGAGTTGGCTCAACAACCGGCGATCGAACAACTGGCTGACATGACCATGGCCGAAGCGCTCGCTCACGGCATCGGCCCGGTCCATGACCGGGTGGCCCGCGCCCTCGGCGAGGATCCTCGGCTCGCCGAGCGGGGGCTTGCCGTCACCGACGTGCGGGTGGTGGCCATCCGCACCGATCCCGAGATCGAGCGGGCGCTCCAGACCGAGACCCGGGAACGAATCCAACAGGAAGCCGACCGGGCCACCTACGAGCGCCGCGCCATGGCTGTCGAGCGCGAACGGGCGATCGCCGAGAACGAGCTCCAGAACCAGATTGCCCTGGCGCAACGGGAAGAGGAGCTGGTGGGCCAACGCGGCCAGAACGAGCGCAAACGCGCCACCGAGAAGGCCGCCGCTGACCGCATCGCCACCGAGGCCAACGCCGAACAGAAGCGCATGACTGCCGATGCCACCGCTGCCACGACCCGGTTGGTGGGCCAAGCCCAAGCCGACGTCGAGGCCGCAAAGCTCGAGGCCTACCGTGACCTCGACCAGGCGATCCTCCTGGCGCTGGCGTTGAAGGAGCTGGCTCGTAATCTTCCCAACATCAACAACCTCACCGTGACCCCCGACCTCCTGGCCCCGGTCCTGGCCCGATTCGCCGGGCCCGAGCCCACCCCTCCCGCTCCCGTGGAGGCGGCATGACCCTTCAACCCCGGGCCGTGCTGATCCATCGCCGGTCGGAATACGACGAGCTGGTCGCCCGGCACGGCACCCGCCAGCAGGCGAGCTTCTTTCTGGAGAACAGGGGTCGCACGATCGACGAGGTAGTGGCCCGCGACCAAGCCCTTCGCACTGCCATGCAGGTGACCACCGCCGCTATCCCCACCGAGTGGCGTCGAGCTGAGGTCGAGCGAGCTGATCTCGCCCGCTTCGTGTTCGGGCCCGAGGATGTGGTGGTGGTCGTGGGCCAAGACGGCCTGGTGGCCAACGTGGCCAAGTATCTCGATGGTCAACCGGTCGTCGGCATCAACCCCGACCCTGACCGCAATCCAGGGGTACTGGTTCCCTATCCGGCTGAAGCGGCAGCGTCCCTCTTGCGTACCGCCGCGGGGGAGCCCGATGTACAGGAGCGGACGATGGTCGAGGCCGTCACTGACGACGGCCAGGTCCTGCGAGCTCTCAACGAGGTCTTCATCGGCCACGGCACTCACCAGTCCGCTCGCTATGTGTTGGAGCTTCCCTCCGGCGCCCGTGAACGCCAATCTTCCTCCGGGGTTCTGGCAGGCACCGGCACCGGCGCCACCGGATGGCTGTGCTCGGTGTGGCAGGAGCGCAACAGCGGTCTCAAGCTGCCGGGCCCCACGGACCGGGCGATCTGTTGGTTCGTTCGCGAAGCGTGGCCATCCCCGGCCACTGGCACCGAGCTGACCGAAGGCGCCCTCGCCGAGGGTGAACAGCTCAACCTCACCGCCGAATCCGACCAGCTCGTCTGCTTCGGCGACGGCATCGAGAGCGATGCTCTCCACCTGAGCTGGGGTCAACGCGTCACCGTGCGCCGCTCCGACCGGCTCCTTCGCCTGGTCGGCCGCTGGTGAATCTGGCGCCCTCAACGTCCGACGACAAGCCGCGGGCTGGTCGTCGAGGAGAACGACCAGCCCGCGGCGGGCATTGCCTGTCCAGCGGTGGAACTAGCTGGTGCGGCGCCTGACTCCGAGGAGCGTCGATCCGCCCAGGATCAAGGCGAGACCCACAGCCAGGGGAAGAAAGATGGAGAAGCCGGTGCGGGGTAGAAGAGCGTTGCCGTCGCTCTGCACCCCGGCGCCGCCCACCGCAGCGCTGTCGGCTCCTCCCGCCAGGGCCCCCGACTCGGGGTTGCCTCCACCGTCACCGGCGCCCTCACCGGCGGGGATTTCCCCCTCCGGACCTTCCCCTTCGGGATCGCCCTCGGGATCATTTGGCGCCGGATCCTGGGGCACCTCGGGGACCTCAGGGTCAGGCAACTGCGGACCAGGAACCTCAGGCACCTCAGGCTCTGGATCTTGGGGTCCGGGGTCAACGGGGGCGGCGAGAACACTCATGTCGATCGTTCCTTGGTTGCAGCGAGGGGCCATGTCACCGTCTTCTCGTCCGTCGGCTCCGTAGGGCGATGCCGGCGCCTTGGGGTAGGCGAGCAGGTGCTTGTCGCACACCGTGAAGGTCAGCGGGAGGGTCTCTCCGTGATGACCCGGCTCCAGCTCGATGTCGGCCTTGCAGGGGCCGGTCCAGTTGATCGACGCGATCTGTTCCGGGTCGCCGACCAGGTCGGAGCAGGAGATGCCCTCGTCCTCCGGGTCGGTGGCGAAGGAGTTGAGGTCGACCGAGACGGTCGTCCCGTCCTCGACGTCGATCACCGCCGGCTCGACCGTGGGTGCTTCGTTGCCGATGACGTCGAGGTTCACGGTGCCCGCCCCACAGAAGGGGAGGCCTTCGTACGGCGGTGACTGAAGGTCGGGGTTCTCGCACACCCGGTAGGTAAAGCTCACCAGGCCCGAGAATCCGTCGGTCGGGGTGAAGCGGATGCGCTGGTTGATGACGGTCGCAGTGCCCTGGGCCGGGTCCGGTCCGTCGAGGATCGCCAGCGCCACCGATGCCGCGTCGACCGGGCCGTTGGGGTCCCAGTCGTTGGCGAGCACGTCGAGGTCGAGGGTGTAGGGGCCGACCCCGTCGCCTGGGTAGCCGGCGTCGACGAAATCGAAGTCCGACATGGCCATGGGTGGGAAGACCCCGCCCTGGGTCACCACGATGGTGGCCGTCGCGTCCTGGCACAGCTGGGTGTGGTTGGCGTCGAGGTCGTGCGGGAAGCCCAGGTGGTAGCTGGGGGAGGGGGACACCCCGGTCCCGAGCGAGCCCTTGCTCTTCTGGGTGGGGTGGATGTCGCAGGCGCGGTATCCGAAGGTCACCGCACCCGTGAACCCGGGGTCCTGGTTGTCCCAGGCGAACTTGCAGTCGGACCCGAGGGTGACGGCCCCCACCGCCGGGCTGACCGCTTCGGTGAGTTCGGAAACACAGAACACCGTGTCGCCGGCGTTCAGGTCACCCACCACGCCCTGGAGACTGAAGTCGTCGTCGGTGTTCTGGCCCACCACGAACTCCACCGGTGAGGCGATCGGGCGGTCGTTCTTGACCACCTGGATGTTGACGGTGGCCGGACGGGTGAGCCGACCGGTCTTCTGGACCACGTGATAGGTGAACGAGTCGACACCGGAGAAGTCCTGCGGCGGCGTGTAGATACACGGTCCGTCGGGAAGGGTCTCCCACTCGTCGGTGGCGGCGTCGATCTCCCACGCATCCCGAGCGTCGCACGACACGACGCCGCCCTGGACCGAGTCGAGCGGCCAGTCGGCCAGGCGAACCTGGGCGGTGCTGCCCGGACCCCCGACGATGTTGGGGTCGTCGTCGTTGGCGAGAACAGCGATGGCGATCTGGTGGTCACCGCCGTTGCGGTCGCCCGGGTTGGTCCCGAAGTAGCGGGCGTCGACCTTGGCAATCTCGCCGGCGACGACCGGCTTGCCGGCAGGAAGGACACCCCAGGTCCAGTTGACCGGAACGGTGCAGGCGACATCGCCGGCGGGCGGGGTGGCATCGTTGCCCGACACCTGCAACGTGTCGATCTTCACCTGGCCCGGCCCGACAGCCCGGACGCGGTAGCGCATGGTGAGGTTCACACCGTCGCTCCCATCGCCGAAGCCTGGTGACGAGTTGGCATCGAAGGCGTAGCCGTACTCACCGATGGCGTAGATCGGGCCGGTAGAACCCGGGCCGAAGTGGGCGTCGTAGGGGAGCAGATCAGCATCGCCGTAGGTGGCGGTCACCGGGCCGACCCGTTCAACGCCGCCCAAGGCAGGCAGCTTGACCACCAGCGGGTCCGGTCCGTCGTTGCCACCGGAGGACCAGGCCGAGTGCATGCGGACCTCGATGTCCCACTCCGTTCCGGCCAAGACGATTCCGGGTGCCAGCGAGGTCCGGATGCTCCACCAGGCCACCCGGAAGTCGCCGGTGATGTTCTTGGAGCCACAGTTCGGCATGGGCAGGTCGCCGAAGTCTCCGTCGTCGTCGCTGTATCGAAGCGTGATCTCCTCGGCCCACTCGTCGTTCTCGCCGGCTGCCGCCGGGGCCGGCCCGAAAGCCAGAGCGACCGCCGTCAGCATCAATGCCAGCGCGGCGGCAATCGTGGTCCGCAGACGGCTTCGGTTACCAGGGCGGCCGCTCCTCAGACCGATTGGTCGATCACCTGGGTGGATGGTGTGGTGCAGGGTGACTTCCATCGTTCAGCTCCTCCTTCGCGATGGTCGGCGCGGTGCCGACGCCGTCAGTGGACGACACCGGCCGCCATCGCGGGGAGGGCAACGATTGCCCTACTTGGCGCGTACCCCTACTCGCCCCGCCATTTCCCGTACGATCCACGAGTGCAAGAAAGTGGGTGGGCGCGGGGGTGACACGGACCGGAGCGACGGCACCGGTCGGCAGGTCTGAAGTTTTCGCGTCGCTGCTCGGGTGCCTGAGCGCCGGAATGGGTGCATCGCTCCACGGTGCGATGGGCGTCGGCAAGACCACCGTGGTCCGCTGGATGATCGCCTCGTTGCCCTCCGACCGCTCCGTGGTCCACTGGCTCCAAGGGACGCCGGGGACCCAAGGCATTCCGTTTGCCACCGTGGCGGCTGCCCTTGCCCGGTCCGCCGCCCAGCCCGGCGCTGACTCCGACATGGCCGCCGAGCTGCGCGCCGCGCTCGACCAGCCCGGCGCGGTGTGTGTGCTCGACGACCTTCATTGGGTGGACGATCACTCGGTCGGGGTCGTTCAGCAACTCCTCAGCTCGCCTCGCCCGCCCCGGGTACTCGCCACGGTCCGAGACGGCGAGCGGTTGTCCCCAGCTGCGGTTGGGCTGTTGCGGAACCCTGGCCTCGAGCACCACACGCTCGAACCTCTCGATGAGAACGCCACCACCCATCTGGTCGCCCACCTGTTGGGCGGGCCCGCCGACCCGGCCCTGCTCCGGGTCGTCAGCGCCGTCGCCCAAGGCAACCCGCTCTATGTGACCGAGCTGATCGCCTCGGCCCTGGCCGACGGCACGCTTGCCGAGGAGCACGGTCTATGGCGGGCGCGGGGTCCATTGACGCCGTCGGTGATCCTCGGCGACATCATCGCCTCCCGCTTCGACGGCCTTTCTGATGCCGCACAACGCGGCGCCGAACTGCTCGCCCTGGCCGAAGGACTCGAGCTGGATGTCGCCGAGCGTGCTTGCGGCACCGGAGCACTCGACGAGCTCGACCGGGCCGGTCTGCTCGACGAGGTTCCTGGTCCGGCTGCGCCCCGCCTGCAACTCGCCCATCCGGTTTATTCCGAGGTGATCAAACGGCGGATGGGCCGCCTGACCGCGCGCTCGCACCGCCGGGCGTTGGCCGCCGCCTTCCTGGACTCCCGGCGAGGCACCGACTCGTCCACCTCGTCTACTTCGCCCGGAGAGCATGACCCAGTGGCCTCCGCTAGCCCGCTCGATCCCCAAGAATCGCTGCGGGTGGCGCGGTGGCTGCTCGCGGCCGGGGATCGGCCCGATGTTGGGCTGGCGCTGGTCGCCGCCCGGCAGGCCCACACCACCTATGACCTCGTCACCGCCGAGATGCTCGCCCAACTCGTGTGGAACGCCGACCCGACCCCGGCGGCTGGCAACCTTCTAGCTGAGATCCTTCATGGTCAGGCCCGGTTCGACGAAGCCCGGGCGATCGTGGACCAGCTGGAAACCGCCTCCGGCTCCGGCGATGAACGCGAGAAGGCAACGCTGACCGCCCTGGAGGCCGTGGGCCGGTTCCACGGTGAGCGCGATCTCGAAGGCGCCCTCGAAATGGTGATCGCCGCCAGGGGCCAACTCACCGACGACGACGCCCGCAAGGCATTGCACGTGGCCGAGGTCTATCTCCTGTTGATGGGCGAGCAGTTCCACCGGCTCGAAGCTGCCATCGCCAGCCTGGAGGCCAACTTCCCACCGCATGCCACCCCCGCCATGCGCCAGCTGGTAGCCGGGGCTCACATCGTGCGGGGGCGGACCCAGGACGCCCTCGACCTGCTCGACCAGCCGATCCTCGCCGACGAAGACCTGTTCGTTCGATCCGAGGACTTCAGCGCCATGGCCGACGGGCTGCGGGCTTTGGCGCTCACCCGAGCCGGGCGGGTTCGCGAAGCCGAGACCATCGGTCGCGCCACCCACCCCCGTTGTCTCGACCTCGGCGCACCCCGGGCCCGTGCCGCCGCCAGCTACGGCCTCGCCATGGGCCTGTTGCTTCAGGGCGATTTCGCCGCCGCCCAGCATTGGGCGGCCGACGCAGTAGTGGCTCAGGAGGGGATCCTCGCCCCGAACGGCCTGATGATGGCGCACGCGTTGGGGTTAGAAGCAGCGATGGGGTCGGGCGACACCGAGCGGGCGGCCGAGGAACGGGCGGCGTTGTCGCAGCTGGCCGACACCCACGAGCGTCTGTACGCGGCCATCGGCTGGCGGGCCGAGGCGACGGCTCGGGTGGTACTCGACGGCGATGTCGAAGGGGGCATCGCCCTCTTGCTGGATCGAGCCGAGCACTATGCCCGCACCGGGTCGCCGGACTACGCCGGTGACCTCGCCTTCCGGGCGGTGACCCTGGGTGCTGAGCCGGCCGCCGCCGTAGCGGTGTTCGAGCTGGCGGGCCCCAGCAACCCGCCGCTCGGGTCCCTGCGTCATCGCCTCGTGGCCGCGCTGGCCGCTGACGACCCCGACGAACTGGAGGCGGTCAGCACTTCGCATCATGAACTTGGATGCCGGGTCGATGCCCGTTTCGGATACGGCCGGGCGGCGGCCGCGGCGGCCCGTAGTGGTGCCACCCGCCGTTCCGTCGAGCTTCGCCAGCGCGCCGCCGCGCTCGAGGGCCCTCGCCTCGTCGGGGAGTCCCCCTCGTCTGAAGTTGCCGCGGCCATCGACGCCACGCCGGCTGGCGCAACCCCGCCAGGCACCCCCGACATCGACCCGGAACGCTGGGCGCTGCTCACCCCTCGGGAAGAGGAAGTGACCCGGTTCGCCGCTCAGGGGCTCCAGTCGAAAGCCATCGCCGAGAAACTTCACCTCTCGCGCCGCACCGTCGACCATGCCCTTCAGCGGGCCTATCCCAAGCTCGGCGTCACGGGACGTTCGGACCTCGTCGGGCGAACGCTGCCGCCTCCATCCCAGGCTGACTCATCGGCGCCGGGCGAGCCCCGGGGTCAGGGCGCATGATCCGGCGCGACCTGGCCATTTCGGCCGCGCAGGCCCGCGCCGTCGATGAACTGGTCACGGCGGCATCTGAAGTGGGCACGGTCTCGGTGGTCCGGGGGCCGACCGGTGTGGGCCGCACCTCGACCCTCGACATGGTTGCGTCGCGTCTGGCGGCTGCGGGCGTCCACGTGTTGACCCTCCGCAGTCATTCTGGTGACGCCGGACGCCGCCAGCCCCTTGATGGGCTCGACCCGTCGGTCTGGCCGAGCTCGGGTGGAGTGCTGGTGGTGGACGACGCCGACGACCTGGGCGAGGTCGAGGCCGCGGTGGTGGCGTCGATGGTCGCCGAGGGCAGCGCTTCGGCGGTGGTGGCGGTGAGCGACGGCGCCTTGCCGTTGGCGGTCACCGGCCTGCTGCGTCTGACCGATCCGCTCAGCGTCACCTTGGTGCCCCTGAACGCCGACGAGGCGGCCGCGCTGGCCCGTCGGTTCCTCGGCGGGCCGGTGTCGCCCGCGCTGGGCGACGAGTTGGTGGCGATGACCGGCGGTCTTCCCGGCCGCATCCTCGACACGGTGGCGTCGTGGCGGGACAACGGGGTCATCGCCCTTCACCGGTCGGTTTGGGTGGCGGTAGGCAACCTGAGTTCTCCCTCGGAACCCGACCACGATCCGTTGACCGGTTTCGACGAGGAACAGCGGAGGGTCGTCGAGTTGTGCGCCCTGGCGCGCCTCATCCCCCTCGATCGCCTCGATCGGATGGTCGACGAACGGGTGCTGGTCGAACTGGAGCGGGCCGGTGTGGTCGAGGTGGTGGGCGAGGGCGCTGATGAAAGGCTGCGGCTCCGGCTCACCGCCATGGCCACGAGCGTCGAGCGTGGACTGAGCCCGCAGCGACGAAAGGAACTGCTCGAGGAGGCGATAGGGCTCATCGAACCGGTCGATGGCGGGGAGCCCTCGGGCGACCGGGAGCTGCTCGACGCGACCTTCTGGCGTCTCGAACTGGGCTGGCCCGTCGCTACCGAGACGTTGCTTCGGGCTGGCCAAGCGGCGCTGCGGCTCGGCGATACCCGCGCCGTCCAACCCATTGCGCGGGCGGCGTGGTCCGGTACCCCGACCGTCGACTCGGCACTTCTCATGGCGACGGCCCTGGAGGTGGCGGGCGACCTCACCGGATCCCTCGAAGTCCTGCGCGAGGCCTGGACGCTGAGCGGGTCTTTGACCGACCGGAGTGGTCTGGCGGCCCGTTTGGTCACCGCACATCTTCATGTCCACGAGGACCCCGAAGCGACCCGACAGCACGCGGGTGAACTGATCGCCGGCATGAAGGACGATGGTGAAAGGGCTGCGACATCGGCAGCCGCGGCCTACGCCACTGCGCTCTCAGGCGAGGTCGATCTGGCGGCCAACCTCATCGTCGAGGTCGATGCCGCGGTGGCTTCCAACGGGGTGCGAGCCATGGCGACCTTCGTGGATCTGGCCTGTCGGACCATGGGTGGCGGATCCCTTCGAGGATGGGCGCCACCTCCCGACGACGCCTCCGGCTTTGGCGTCCTCACCCCCGTCGACGCGTGTCGACTGTTCCTCATCTGGCGCCAGGTGCAGCTCTTGGGTCCCGCCTCGGCGATCCGTGAGGCGGGCGCACTGGAGGAGGAAGCGCGGTCGCGCGGCGCCGTGGTCACCCAAGGTTGGGCGGCCTGGTTGCAGGCGTACGGGCTGTTGGGCGAGGGACGCCTATTCGAGGCGCGCGACGCTGCCGATCGGGCCTGGCGGCTTTTCGTTCCGATGGGGTTGGACTCTCGCCTTCGCGCCGTGCTGTGCCTGTTGGATCTGATCGAAGCGCTGCTCGCCGGCTCACAAGGAGACGACGGCGCCGTGCCCCTGCCCTCGGGCGAAGGCGGGTTCGCCGCTCAACTGCCGAGCGGCAGCCTGTGGTTCTTCCGAGGCGAGAAGCTGCGATTCTCGGCGTTGGCGCGGGCGGTGACCGATCGTGACGAGGGTGCACGGCAGCTGGTGTCGGCAAGCGAGGAGCTGCTGGCCAGCGGTCTGCGAGTGGCAGCAGCGTGGGCTCATACCGAGGCCGGACTGTTGGGGCAGAGGGCCGCGTCCGCCCAATCGGACGCTCTGGAGGCAGTGGTCGCCGAGGTTGCCTCCACGACCGACGACGAGCCGGTCGATCCGGACCAGAGGCTGCTGCCCCCAGCCGCGGCGGCCGCCCGCGCCCTCACATCTGATGCCCCGACCGCAGGTGCGCTCCTGGTCGAGGCGATCGAAGCGTTGGTTGATGCCGGCCAGTTGCTTCACGCGCACTTCGCCCTCGGCACTGCGCTGGGCCCTGACCGCTCGTTCAGCAGCGAGGACCGAACCGCTCTGCTGGCTCTGGCCGCCCGAGTCTCTCGGTTGAGCGACCTGTCTCCGGTGCCTGCACGTTCCGCTGCCGGGTGGGAGCTGCTCAGTGAGGGGGAGCTCGCCGTGGCGCGACTGGTGGCCAAGGGGCTGAGCAACCGGGAGGCGGCCGAGCAGCTGGGGCGAGCGAAACGCACCGTCGACAACACCCTCGGTTCGGTCTACCGAAAGCTCGGAATCCGCGACCGTTCGGCTCTCGCGCTCATCCTGGGAGACACTTGAGCATCGACTGACGAGACCCGCTCCGTTGGCGAGGTCTCGTGTGGCTGCGTCGGCCTGCCCTGCGCTGCCGAGGATCAGAGCTCGATCACGAGTCGGCCGCGGATGCCGCCCTGCTCGAGCAGTCGGTGGGCCTCTGAGGCTCAGGCAGTCGCGAACGGCTCGATCTCGTCGAGGCTGTCGGCGAGGCGGTCTCGCTCGACTTCGATCTCGTAGCGGCTCTGCAGGTTGATCCAGAACCGCTCGCTGGTGCCGAAGTAGCGGGCGAGACGAAGGGCGGTGTCGGCGGTGATGCCTCGCTTGCCGTGCACGATCTCGTTGATCCGCCGCGGGGGGACGCCGATCGCGACGG
>CAZEFG010000053.1:0-11448 GCA_964511355.1 uncultured Iamiaceae bacterium | reverse complement strand
GCCTCGACGGTGCCGGAGACGACCTTGTCCTGGTCGCGGTAGTCGACCTCGAAGCAGAAGGTGTCGCCCACCGCGGTGACGTTCATCTCGCCGCCGACATCGTCACCATTGATCACCTGGTTCCAGTCGTTGTCGGGGTCGAAGTGGCGCACCATGAAGGTGTGGGTGTCCAAGAGGAGCTCACCGCCTTCGAGGACCGACCCGACCTCGAGTCGAGCGGGCGAAGGACTGTCTTCGTTTACGAACACAGTCACTTGGATGGTGATGACGTTGTTGTCCTCGGGGATCTCGGGCCGCCAGCTGCTCAGGTCGTCCTCGGCAATGTCGAAGTCGGCGGCGTGGGCGGTGTACTGCGAGCGGTTCGGGTCGGCGACGGCCAGTGCCGCGGTGGCGGTGCCGGTGACCCCGGTCTCCAGGTTCTCGAAGCTGAGATTGGTGCCCGCGCATTCGCCGTCGGTGTCAGCGGCTTGCTCTCCGCCTCCATCGCCACCGTCAGTTGCCGAGCCCCCGTCGTCGTCACCGCAGGAGGCGATCAACGAGACGCTCAACAAGAGGGCGAGCAGGGTGAGAAGCCGTGGTGTGCGGTTGGCGCCCGACATCACTGCACCTCGATCTCGGCGAACATGCCGTGCACGAAGTGGGGAGGACCGTCGCCGACATCGGGAGGTCCATCGGAGGTGGCGGCGGCCGTCATGTACTCGTCGGGATCGACACCCGTGGGAATGAAGCAGAAGAAGCCGTACCGGCCAGGCTCATCGAGGACGCCGTCGCCGACGGCATAGATCGCCTGGTCGCTGTCGGGCAGGGCCAAGATGACAGCCGAGGGCTCACCGAGCACGGCCTGCATCTCCTCGGGCGGCAACGCCAAGATGTCGTCAAGCGAGCGGGTTTCGTCGTCGCCGAGGCGGAAGGCGACCAGCTCGTGTAGCTCGTCGGTAGCGTCGTTGCGCAGCGAGAACTTGGTCCCGGCGTCGACACTGGCGGGCACATCGGTGAAGGCGTAGTCGATGGCCCCGATCTCTACCGTCTCGGCTGCATCGGTGCCGTTGGTGTCGTCGGCGGGTGTCGACTCATCGGCGGCGGCCGGGGCGGCCCCCCCGCTGTCGTCGTCGCCGCAGGCCGCTAGGCCGAGGATCAAAGCGAGTGCGGCCGCGCCGCGCAGGAGCTTGCTGGGGTTACTGGTCAAGATATTGCCTCTCATCGTCGTGTTTGAGATGTCTGGTTGAAATCAGGGTCGGGGTCAGAGAACGGGAGCGACCGGGGCGGCCGTCATGGCGGCCACGATCTCGTCGAGCAAGGGTTGGGCCGGCTGCGGTGGAACCGGAGTGGTGGGGAGCCGTCGCAACATGTCGAACACCTGCTGGACCTGGGGGGCCTCGATGGTCGGGCCGTGGCAGGTGGCGATGGCAGCGGGCCGGAGCTGCTCCACCCGGCGGCACTGCACACCGAACGCCTCGAGGTCCACTAGCGACACCCACGGGCTGTTCCAGAGGTTGAAAGCGGCGAACCCCTCGGCCCAGGCCTGCGGATCGAGCTCGGAAACGAAGGCCGTACCTTGCTCCACTGGGGTGGCGTAGCAGTCTGACGCCCAGTACACGCCGGTGACCGGGTCGAATAGGCCCCGGGTGGTGGGCGAATCGTAGAGCGGGGGCCGTACGAGTTGAAGGGTGCGGTCGCCGACGTCGAGCGATTCGCCGTCGCCGAGCCACCGCCAGCGGCTGGGCGGCACGTTGAATCCTTCGGCGCTGAGCCGTTCGCACAGGAACCAACTGGCTACGAGGGTGGCGTTGGGGCACGCTTCCATGACCGCCTCCACGTTGCCGTGGTGGTCGGGATCGTCGTGGCTGATGAACACCCAACGCACATCCTCGGGTTCGACCAAGCCGAACAGGTCCTCGAGGTATTGCTCGCGGTGGATCGGACATCCGGTGTCGACAAGCACCGGTTCGTCGGCGCGGATCACCATCGAGTTCATGTGGATCGCCTGGGGGGCGACCCCTTCGCCCACGGTGGCCTGGATCACCCAAGTTTCGGGCGCGATCTCGACCGGGCGATGCCGAGGACCGGCGAGCGGTACAGGTGGTTGAGTCATGACCGGTATGGTCCCGGTCGCGTGCCGGGGCGACAATCCCACTCATGTGGGGAACTGGTGGCATCGGTCACGTATCCGCCCCCCACAGATCTGGGATGGCCGGACCCCCGTTGGTGATGGACAATGGCCGAATGGGGCGGTCATCGATCATCGAACGCGCGCAACGAGCCGTTGAGGTGTTGGCGCGTTCAGGTACCGACACCCCGACCTTCGCCGCCGAGTTGACGAGCCACATCGAGACGGTCGTGCCTCACGCTGCGTCCTGCGTGCTCACGGTCGACCCCTCCACGGGCCTCCTCACCGGTACCTACAAGTTCGGGAGCCTGGCGGGCCAGCATGATCTCGACCGGCAGTGGGCCGAGATCGAGTACGGCACCGACGACCCCACCCGCCTGAGCGTGATCGCCACCCAGCCGATACCCGCTTGCGCCACCAGTCACCTCCCGGGCGGATCCGGAGATTCGGTGAGGATGCGCAGGTTGATCGGTCCGGCCGGGTTCGGTGACGAACTGCGGATGGTGGCTCGTAGCAACGGGCAGTCATGGGGCGGGGTGAACCTGTTCCGAACCGACGATGCGGCTCCCTTCACCGCCGACGAGGTGTTGGCGGTCGGTGCCATCTCCGAGGCGGTAGCCGAAGGGATCCGGTGTGGGCTGGTGGCGCGCTGTGTGACCGATCCGTCATGGGACCACACCAGCTTTGGCCCCCTGGTCCTCATCGTCGACCGGGGTTCGAACCTGCAACGGGTGAGCGCCGGGGCCGACAGGTTGCTCGACGAGCTCTACGCCGAACCCAACCGCTCGCCCGCCGAAGGCATGATCCGAAGCCTGGTCACCCACGCCCACCGTTTTGCGGCCGGCCTGGTCGACGACTTGCCCCGCACCCGTTTTCGGCTGCCGTCGGGTCGCTGGCTGGTAGCCCATGCGGCCCCGCTGGCCGGGACCGACGGCATCACCGGGGAGATCGTGGTCACCATCGACGATGCCCGGCCGCCCGATATCGTCCCCCTGCTGGCTGCCGCCTTCGGGCTCACCGACCGCGAACGCGAAGTCACCCAGCTGGTCCTCACTGGCACCGACACCAAAGGCATCGCGTCGCAGTTGTCGATGTCGAACTACACCGTCCAGGACCACCTCAAGTCGATCTTTGATAAGGCGGATGTCCGTAGCCGCCGCGAACTCATGGCCAGGGTGTTCTTCGATCAGTACGCCCACCGCATCACCGAAGAGCTCGCCCCCACCGGCTGGTTCCGCTCCGCCAACCCTGCCTAGGAATCGCACGGAACGGTCTCGGGCCTAGGCAGGCCCCGGGGCCGGTTAGAGCCTGGGTTCGGGGGCGGGGATGCGGGCGAGGGGGGAGGCAACGGTGCCGAACCGGGGGTGCTCGGCGTTCCAGTCGGCGCCCGCTTGTCGAACCTCGTCGCGGCTGCGGCCAACGAAGTTCCACCACATGACCAGCTCGTCTTCGAGCGGAGGGCCACCGATGAGCATCGCCCTGGTGTGTTCGTCGGTGCTCACGAACAGCTCGTCGCGTCCGGTGCCGAGGTAGGCGACCGCGCCGGGGAGCAGTTCGGTCCCGTCGATGGTGAGCGAGCCTTCGAGCACGATGAGCCCATGCTCGAAGGTGGGTTCGAGCGCGGCGACGGCGGTCGACTCGACGAGCAGGTCGGCGCCGACCAGCGGTGAATCGGTGCGGGCTGGGGAGGACTCACCGGCGAAACTACCCATGAGCACGGTGCCTCTCGCTCCGTCACCGAGGTCGGCCTGGGGGAGATGGGGGTGGTGCTCGAAGGCGGGCTCGGCGAACCGGGTGGACTCGGGTTGGGCGACCCAGAACTGGATCCCGTGGAGTTCGCCGGTGGCGTCAGCGGGGGTTTCCTCGGAGTGGGCGACGCCGTTGCCTGCGGTCATCAGGTTGAGCTGGCCGGGGCGGATGAGCTGCTCGCTGCCCAAGCTGTCGCGGTGCAGGATCTCGCCGTCGATGAGCCAGGTGACCGTGGCCAGACCCGTGTGAGGGTGCGGGCCGACGTCCATGCTGGCCACGTCGACCGCCGAGGGTCCGAAGTGGTCGGCGAAACACCAGGCGCCGATCGTGCGCCGGACCCGGCGGGGCAGGACCCGCGACACCGGCATGCCGCCCACCTCGGCGACTCGCCCTTCGATGACCTCGACGCACGGTGTTCTTGGTTCGTCGTGGCCGACGGGATCGGTGTCCTTGGGGGTCAGCGGTCCGCTCATGGGGGGCCTCCTCGATAGTTGTCTGAGTATCGCAGCCCGGACGCGATCAGCCACCCCGGTCCGCCGCCGTAGGCTGGGCGGGGTGACCGGTTCCGACCTCGCCAACCACCGGCCGCGCCTGGCGGTGCGGGTCACCCGCGACGCCGAACGGCAGATTCGCTCGGGCCATCCGTGGCTCTTCGACGGATCGATCACCTCCATCTCGCCAGGAGGTCAGCCGGGCGATCTGGCGGTGGTGTTCGATGCCAAGCGCCGGTTCCTGGCCATCGGTCTGTTCGACCCTGAGTCACCGATCCGAGTCAGGATCCTGCACCACGGATCTCCCGCACCCATCGACAGCTGGTGGCTCACCGAGCGGGTGGCGGCGGCCGATGAGCGTCGCCGCTCGATCATCGACGACCCGACCACTACGGGCTATCGGGTGATCCACGGCGAGAACGATGGCCTCGGGGGCTTGGTGCTCGACCGCTATGACCAGACGCTGGTCCTCAAGCTCTACAGCTCGGCATGGTTCGTTCATCTCGATCAGCTCACCGCGGCGATCACGGCCCGGTTCGATCCGGATGCGCTCGTGGTGCGGATGGCGCGGCTGGTCGCTCGCAGCCCCCACCGTCCCCGACGCCTGGACGAAGGCGATGCGTTGGTGGGTGCCGCTCCCGATCGCCCGGTGGAGTTCCTCGAGAACGGGCTGGTGATGAACGCCGACGTGGTGGCGGGTCACAAGACCGGCTACTTCCTCGATCAACGCGACAACCGCGTCATCGTCAAGGGGCTGGCCGAGGGCAGGCGAGTGCTCGACCTCTACTGCTGCACCGGGGGATTCTCGGTCCATGCCGCCGCGGGCGGGGCCACCGAGGTGCACAGCGTCGACATCAGCGCTCCCGCCGTGGACGCCACCCGGCGGGCGATGGCCGCCAACCGGCATCTCCCTGCGGTGGCCGCCTGTGCCCACACCACCGCCACCGGCGACGCCCTCGGCGAACTGACCCGGTTGGCGCGCCAAGGTCGCCGGTTCGATCTGGTGGTTGTCGACCCGCCGAACTTCGCGTCGAGCGCGGCTCAGGTTCCCGGGGCTTTGCGGGCCTACACCCGACTGGCGGAACTGGCGGCCGAAGTCACCCGCCCGGGCGGAACGGCGCTGCTGGCTTCGTGTTCGAGCCGGGTGGGCGCTGATGAACACCTCGACGCCGTCCGCCAGGGCGTGGCGCGAGCCGGTCGCCACCTCGAGGTGGTGACCCGCACCGGCCATGCTGTCGATCACCCGATCGGTTTCGCCGAAGGTGCCTACCTCAAGGCTGTAGTCGCCCGGCTCGCGGGAGGCCGCGCCGCGACGACTAGGCGCCGGCGCGGCTGAAGTCGCGGCGGCCGTGGACCAGCGTCGACGCCTGGGTGACGTCGATCGGACGGCTGAACAGGTAGCCCTGCCCGAGGTCGCACCCCGCCCCCTGCAGCGCCGACACCTGTACAGGATCCTCGATTCCCTCGGCTATGCACACCGCACCGAGGTTTCCGCTGAGATCGATCATGCCCCGCACCAGAGGTGGTAGCTCGATGCCGGTGATGGTGTTCACGAAGGCCCGGTCGATCTTGATGATGTCGACGGGGAACTGTTGCAGGTAGGCCAGCGACGAGTAGCCGGTGCCGAAGTCGTCGATGGCGAGGCGGATGCCCCGCTCGCCCAGCCGGGCCAGCGCTTCGGTCGCCCGGTCGGCCTTGTTCACCAGGACCGATTCGGTCAGTTCGAGCACGAGCATGCGAGGGTCCATGCCGGTGTCGTCGAGAACGGCGCTGACCACATCGGTCAGGTTGGGGTCAGCCAGCTGACGGGCCGAGAGGTTCACCGACATCTCCAGCGACGGCCGCTCGGGCGTGAGCCGGGCCCAACCGGCAGCGGTCTCACACGCGGTACGCAGCACCCATTCGCCCACCTCGATGATCAGACCGCTCTCCTCGGCGATGGTGATGAACTCGAGCGGCATCAACAATCCCCGACGGGGGTGGTTCCAGCGCACCAGGGCTTCGAACCCCCGCAGCTGTCCTGTCCCCAGATCCACCAGCGGCTGGTAGTGCAACACGAGCTGGTTCTGCTCGACCGCCACCCGGAGATCGGCCTCGAGCTGCAGCCGGTTGGCGACGGCTTCACCAAGGTCGGGCTGCCAGTAGACCTGTTGGCCCCGGCCTTGGCGTTTGGCTTGGTAGAGGGCGAGGTCGGCGTGGCGGAGCAGTTCGTCGGCGGTCACCCGGCCGGTCTCGGCGGTCGCTACTCCGGTCGAGCAGCTGATCACCAGCAGCGTCCCATCGATCTCGATCGGTTGACTGAACGACGACCGGATCCGGTCGAGGGCCCGCGCTGCACTACCGGGAAAGTCGCCCACCGAGTCGATGAGGATGGCGAACTCGTCGCCGCTCATACGCGCCACGGTGTCGCCCGCTCGCACCGCCGACGCCAGCCGTTCGCCCACCCGCTTCAACACGATGTCGCCGGCGTGCTGGCCGAGGCTCTCGTTGACGGCCTTGAACCCATCGATGTCGCAGAAGACGACCGCCACCTCGCCGCCGTCACGGCTGAGCCGACCGAGAGCGTGGTCGATGCGGTTGCCCAGCAACGCCCGGTTGGCCAGCCCGGTGAGGCTGTCGTGCAGCGCTTGGTGGGCGATGGCGGCTTCAGTGCGCTTGCGCTCGGTGATGTCACGGATGTTGATCACCAACCCCCCGACGTGGGGGAGGTGCGACAGGTTGATGTAGCGGACCTCGATCCAGGGCTCTTGACCGTGGAGCGGACGTAGCCGGATCTCGGCGCTGAGCTCGACTCCCGGTTGGGCCCAGCACCGGGCGATGATCGCGTCGACGGTGTCCCGGTCCTCGGGATGAACCAGGGCGAAGGTGTCCTGGTTCATCATCTCGTCGAGTTCGGCGTCGTCGAGCTCAATTGGCCTGGAGTAGTCGATGATCTTGTTGTCGCGGTCGAGCACGACCAGCACGTCGTTGAACGTCTGGCTCAGCGTTCGGTAGTAGAGCTCGCGGGTGTTCATCTCGGCACGGGTCTGTTCGACCACCGAGCGCAGGTGCGTGTAGTGAAGGACCACCAGGATGGTGGCGGCGAGCGCGATCGCTGCCACGGCGACCACCGTGGGCTCGCTCCGGCCGAAAGTTGCGGCCACCGCAGCCGAGGCGATCCCGAACAGCGCCACCATGGTGATGACGACTCGAGCTCTCACGCCTGGTTCATCGGCACGCACGTCCATGCGCTGAGGGCCAGCGCCGACGATGAGTCATTTGACGCACGCCGAGCGCGGCTCAGAGATCGAGGACGAACTGGGCGAAGGTGAAGTAGATGAGGAGGCCGGAGGCATCGACCAGGGTGGTGATGAACGGGGCCGAGACCACGGCGGGGTCGACGCCCACGCGCTTGGCTACCAGGGGTAACCCCGATCCGGCCAGCGACGCCCACGTGCAGATGGTGACCAGCGAGACGCCGACGACGGCGCCGAGATCGAAGCCCCAGATGGCCCCGATGGGAAACAGCACCGCCAGCCCCAGCATGGCGCCGAGCATGATGCCGACTCGGGCTTCCCGCCACACGATTCGGGGCAGGTCGCTGAAGCGGACCTCGCCGATGGCCATCGCCCTGATGACCGCCGTGGAGGCCTGGGCGCCGGAGTTGCCGCCGGTGCCGATGAGCAGAGGAACGAACAGGGCGAGCCGGGTGTCGAGCGCCAGTGTTCCCTCGAAGACCTGCAACACGTTGACGGTAAGCCCGGCGGCCACGATCAGCACCATCAGCCACACCGCCCGGGCCCGGGCCAGGCCGAAGGTGGTGACGGCCAGGTAGGGCTTGCGTAACGGGCTGTGACCACCGTGGAGGGCGAAGTCCTCGGTCTCTTCGGTCTCGAGGATGCTCATGGCGTCGTCGACGGTGAGCATGCCGACCAGACGACCTTCGGAATCGACCACGGGGATGGCGATGGCGCCGACGTCGCGCATCAGCCGGGCCGCCTCTTCTCGGTCGGTGTGGGTATCGACCATGTGGACGTCGGTGCTCATGATCTCGCCGACCAGGGTCGAGGGAGAGGCCAGTACGAGCGCCCTCAGCCCGGTGACGCCGATGAGGTGACGGGTGGCGTCGAGCACCGGTAGGGCGTAGATGGTCTCGGCTTCGTGGCCGTCGCGGCGGATCTTGTCCATGGCCTCGGCGGCGGTCATCGTGTCGCGCAGGGCCACGAACTCCGGGGTCATGTGACGGCCCGACGAGGCCTCGGGATAGCCCATGAGCACGGTGGTCAGCGAACGCTCGTCGGGGCTGAGCTGGCCGATCAGGCGGGTGGCGACCTTGGCCGGCATTTCGTCGAGCAAAGCCACCCGGTCGTCGGGGTCGAGCTGTTCGATCAGGTGGCGGACCCGGTCGTCGAGCAGGCCGTCGAGAACCAGCTGCTGGTGGTGGGGGTCGAGCGCCTCGAACACGTCGATGGCCCGGTCGCGGGGGAGCAGACGGAAGGTGACGCCCATCTCGGCGGGGTCGAGCCTGGTGAGCTCGTCAGCGATGTCATGGATGCCGGTCTCGGCCAGCCATGCGGCCAGCAAAGCCGTATCTCCATGCTCGAGGAGCTGGTCGAGGGCGGGCGCGGTCATGGTTTCCATCCTGTCAGGCGTCAGGCGGTCTTCGTGCGGCGGGGCGTTAGTTGGGTAATAGAGCTGAAATAGCAATTCCGACTGGACAGGTCAGGAATACGCGTTTACATTCCCGCTCCCGGCCGAGAGGAGCCGGCTCCGTATCGCCCACACGAGGAACCGACATGCCCACCCGAATCCGTCTCCTGTCAGCACTGACCGCCGCGGCCCTCTTGATCGGTGCCTGCGGAGCTAGCGACGACTCGGCGACCGGCGGGTCAACCGTCGCCGACGCCGACACCATCCACATCGTCGGATTCGCCGTCCCCGAGGAGGCCAACAAGGCCATCGCCGCTGCGTGGGCCGAGACCCCCGACGGCCAAGGGGTCGCCTTCCGCACCTCCTATGGCGCCTCGGGCGACCAGTCGCGCAATGTGGTCGCCGGCCTCGAAGCCGACTACGTCCACTTCTCGGTCGAGTCGGACGTGGCTCGTCTGGTCGATGCGGGCCTGGTGGCCGAGGACTGGAAGTCGGGTCCCACCGGCGGCACCGTCTCGTCGTCGATCGTGGTGTTCGCCGTCCGAGAGGGCAACCCCAAAGGCATCGAGCACTGGGACGACCTGATCCAGCCGGGTGTCGAGATCGTCACGCCCAATCCGGGCTCCTCCGGCGCCGCCCGCTGGAACGCTCTGGCCGCTTGGGGCCAGGTCATCGCCTCCGGCGGCACCGAAGCCGATGCCGAGGCGTACCTGGAGGCGTTCTTCGCCAACGTTGTCGCCCTGCCCGGCTCCGGGCGCGACGCCACCACCGCCTTTCTCAACGGCACCGGCGATGTCCTCATGGCCTACGAGAACGAGGCGATCCTCGCCCACCAGAACGGCGAGGAGTTCGACTACATCATCCCCGACACCACCCTGCTCATCGAGAACCCCGGGGCGGTGCTGATCGACGCCAACCCCAAGGCCCAGGAGTGGCTCGACTTCGTGCTCAGCGTCGACGGCCAGCGCGAGTTCGCCCAGAAGGGCTTCCGCCCGGTCATCGACGGCGTCGACTTCGGCGAAGTGCAGGGAGCGAACGATCCGGCTGATCCGTTCCCCACGGTGAAGACCCTGCTGACCGTCGTCGACAACTTCGAGAACTGGGAGGCGCTGTCCTCGAAGTTCTTCGACGAGAACGACGGCATCGTCACCCGCATCATCGCCGACTCGGGAAAGGCGTCGTAGTGACCGGACGCCTCGGCCGGGCGTCGTCGGTCGGGCTTGGCCTGGCGACCATCTGGTTCAGCCTGTTGGTGCTGATCCCCTTGGCCGCGGTCGCGGTGACCGCGGCCGAGGGGGGTTGGGCGGGCTTCTGGAGGGCGGTCACCAACGAACAGACGGTGGCCGCCATCCGACTGACCGTTGGCCATGCCGCCCTCGTCACCATGGTCAATGTGGTGATGGGCACCCTGATCGCATGGGTTCTCGTCCGTGACCGATTCTTTGGGATCCGGGCGCTCGAGACGCTCATCGACATCCCCTTCGCCCTGCCCACGATCGTGGCCGGCCTGGTATTGCTCTCGCTCTACGGAGCCGACAGCCCGGTGGGCATCAACGTCGCCAACACCCGCTCGGCAGTGTTCCTGGCCTTCCTCTTCGTAACGCTGCCATTCGTGGTGCGTTCGGTGCAGCCCGTCTTGGAAGAGCTCGATTCCGAGGTCGAACTGGCCGCCCACTCCCTGGGCGCCAGCCCCTTGACCACCTTCCGCCGCATCATCTTGCCCGCCGTCACACCGGCGGTCGCCGCTGGTGCCACGCTGTCGTTCGCCCGAGGCGTGAGCGAGTACGGCTCGCTCGTGTTGCTGTCGGGCAACCTGCCCATGCGCACCGAAGTCGTCTCGGTGCGCATCCTCAGCAGCATCGAGAACGACAACCCCGCCAACGCGGCTTCGGTGGCCGTGCTGTTGCTGGTGATATCGCTCACCGTGATCGTCGCGCTCGACATCGTCCAGCGACGGGTGGCTCGTCGTGGCTAGCTCGGCCTTACAGCGCAGGAGCTCAACGCTGGTCACCTATCTGTTGCGATCACTGGTGAGCATCTACCTGGTGATGCTGGTCGCCTGGCCCGTGAGTCTCGTGGTCAGGAACGCGTTCGCCGACGGTGCATCTGACCTCCAGGCCATCTTGTCGGACCCCGATGTGGTGCACGGGTTGCAGCTCACGGTGAAGGTCGCCCTCATCTCGACGCTCATCAACACCGTCTTCGGGGTCGGCATCTCGATCCTGTTGGTCCGCTATGAGTTTCCGGGCAAGCGGGTCTTCAACGCCTTCCTCGACCTCCCGCTGTCGGTCTCGCCCATCGTGGTGGGCCTAGCCCTCACCCTCGTGTACGGGGGGCGGACGGGCTGGTTCGGGCCGGCGTTGGAAGATGCCGGGCTCCAGGTCATCTTCGCCACGCCTGGCATCGTGCTGGCCACCGTCTTCGTGGCCCTGCCGCTGATGATCCGCGAGGTCGTGCCGGTGTTGGCCGAGA
>CAZEFG010000052.1:0-11474 GCA_964511355.1 uncultured Iamiaceae bacterium | reverse complement strand
CCGTCGACGCCGTCGGCGGAGACATGAACGCCTTCACCTCGAAAGAGCACACGGCCTATTACGTCCGGCTACCAGCCCAGGAGCTCGACCTCGGGCTCGAGCTGATGTCCGATGTGGTCACGTCGCCGGCATTTCGGCCCAACGAGGTCGAAGCCGAACGGCAGGTGATCCTCGAAGAGCTGCTGATGGACGAGGACGACCCCGACGACATGGTCGGATCGCTGCTCTATGAAGCGTTGTTCCCCGAACATCCGCTCGGTTGGGAGACCGTTGGTACCCGCGACTCGATCGAGCGGCTCGGGCGCGACGAGATCGCCGGCTTTTTCCGCAACCACTACCACCCCGTGAACCTGGTGGTGGCGGTGGCCGGTCGGCTCGATCACGATCAGGTGGTGTCCGGGGTCGAAGCCTGCTTCGCCGGGCACTCGGGGGGCGAGCGACCACCGCGGTCGGCGCCTGCGGTTGGGCCATTGCCGCTCGTGGTTCATCGGCGCGACACCGAGCAGGCTCACGTGGCCCTCGGTTGGCGTTCACTGGCCTACGACGATCCCGATCGGTATGCCCTCGCCGTTCTCAATCAGGTCCTCGGTGGCGGGATGGCCAGTCGCCTGTTCCAGGAGGTTCGCGAGGAGCGCGGTTTGGCATACTCCGTCGGCTCCGGCACCTCGTGCTTTGCCGATGCCGGAGCGCTGGTCATCTATGTCGGCACCGCCATCGGTCGCTCGGCCGAAGCCCTGACCGTCATCGACGGCGTCGTCGCCGACCTCGTTTCCGGCGGCGTCACCGCCCGCGAGCTCGAAGTGGCCAAGGGCTATCTCTCCGGTTCGATGGTGCTGGGCCTGGAGGACTCGGGGAGCCGTATGGGACGCATCGGGTCGGGCGAAACGGCGCGGGGTTTCGTGATCTCGGTCGACGAGCACCTCGACCGCATCGCCGCAGTGACCCTGGCCGACGTGCAGCGAGTGGCGGGCCGGGTCCTCGGCGGCCCTCGCACGCTGGCCGCCGTCGGCCCCTTCGACGAGGACCGTTTCGTCAACGTCGTCTGAGGTGAGCGGTACGGTCTCGGCCATGGGACCTCACCCCGAAGCCGACGCCGTCCTCGACGCCATCGCCACCACCCGGGCAATCCGTCGGTACCGGCCCGAGCCCATCCCCGATCAGGATCTGGCTCGCATCATGTTCGCCGCCACCCGCGCCCCGTCAGGCTCGAATCGCCAGAGCTTTCGGTTCGTGGTGCTGCGTGACGGACCACGGGCAAGGCAGGCCAAGGGGCTCTTGGGGGAAGCATTCCGGCAGGCGTGGGGCAGCAAGCGCACCGAGGACCGCTACGAAGACGGCAGCGGAGTCAAGGACGATTCGCCCAAGGCTCGCATGGCCAGGACCATGCAGCACTTCGTCGACCACTTCGAGCAGACACCGGTGGTGGTGCTCGTCTGCATGGTCGGCCGTAGGGGACATCTCACCGACGGCGGTTCCGTCTACCCCGCGTGTCAGAACCTGCTGCTCGCCGCCCGGTCGCTCGGCTACGGAGGGGTCATCACCATGTGGCACCAGTTCGTCGAACGCGAACTCCACGACCTGCTCGACATCCCCGACGACGCACCCATCGCTGCCACCATCCCCCTCGGTGTCCCTCAAGGTGCTCACGGCCCGGTTCGACGCCGCCCGGTCACCGAGCTCGTGTTCGACGACGGTTGGGAGCAGGCAGCACCGTGGGCCACAGAGCCGCCAGGCACCCGCCACACCAGCGCCGGCCCCCGCACACCACCGCCCGATTGACCGCTGGCGCGAGCCGACCCTTCCTCTTGGTGTCACCAAACGACCGAAAGCGGTCGTTTCGCGCCCCCGGAAGCCGTTATGAGGACCCGCCACTAGGCTGCGGCCCATGTCGACACCGATCAGAGTGGGGGTCTTCGGGGCGGGAGGTCGTATGGGCCAGACCGTGTGCAAGGCGGTGTGTGACGATCCGGACCTCGATCTGGTGGCGGCGGTCGATCCCCACCACGCCGGCCTCGACCTCCGCTCGGTGACCGGCATCGACCACAGTTCGATGCAGGTGGCCGCCTCTGCCGCTGAGTTCCTGCGTCAGGAGGTTCAGGTGGCCGTCGATTTCACCCGCATCGAGGCCGCCCGCGAGAACCTGGATTTTCTGGCTAGCAACGGGATTCACGCGGTGGTCGGAACCTCGGGTTTCACCCCCGAGGACTTCGACCACCTGACTGCGATCTTCACCGACAGCAACTGCGTGGTGGCACCCAACTTCGCCATCGGTGCGGTGTTGATGGCCCGTTTCGCGGAGCTGGCGGCCCCGTTCTTCGAGACGGCCGAGATCATCGAGTTGCACCACGACCAAAAGATCGACGCCCCCTCCGGCACGGCGGTTCACACCGCCGAACGGATGGCGGCCGCGTCGGCTGACTGGGCCGAAGACCCCACCACCAACCACACGATCGAAGGGGCGCGCGGCGCCAAGGGCCCCGCTGGAATTCCGGTGCATTCGGTGCGGTTGCGCGGGATCGTCGCCCATCAGGAGGTGCTTCTCGGCACCACCGGACAGACCCTCACCATCCGCCACGACTCCTATGACCGCTCGTCGTTCATGCCTGGAGTGGTGATGGCCACCAAGCGGGTGGGCGATCTGCCCGGCCTGACCGTGGGCCTCGACGCCGTTCTAGGCGTCTAGGGGACACGGGTTTTCACCGGGCGTCGGTTCGGGTCGACGTCTACAGTCGTGCCGTTCCGAGGTGGGCGATCCTGCCTCCCGACCAGGAGATCACATGCGCACACGTCCCTTCCGCCTATTGGCCGTTCTGCTCGCCCTGTTCCTCGTAACTGCCGCCTGCGGTGATGACGACGGTGGCTCGGCCACCTCCGACACCTCCGGCTCCGACACCTCCGGCTCCGACACCTCGGAAGGCACCGAAGGCACTGACGGCGATCTGCCCGACCTCGGTGGCCGCACCATCACCATCGCCGTCGAGAACGCCTACCTGCCGTTCAACTACATCGATGCCGAGACCGGTGAAGCAGCGGGCTGGGACTACGAAGCGATTGACGAGATCTGCGAGCGGATCAACTGCACGCCCGAGTACCAGACCTTCGCCTGGGAGACCATGATCCAGGCGGTGGCCGACGGGCAGTTCGACGTGGCCGCCGACGGAATCACCATCACCGACGAGCGCGCCGAGGTGGTCGACTTCTCGATCGGCTACATCAACCTCGAACAGCGGCTCATGGTCCGTATCGGCGAGGACCGCTTCTCCGACATCGACGAGTTCGTGGCCGACACGTCGCTCAAGATCGGCAGCCAGACCGGTACCACCAACTTCGAGACCGCCATCGAGCTCGTCGGCCAGGACCGGGTCGTGGCTTTCGAGCAGTTCGGCTTCGCCGTACAGGCGCTCATCTCCGGCGACGTCGACGCGGTCATCATCGACGAGACCGCCGGCCAGGGCTATGTGGGTGAGAACGCCGACCAGGTCGAACTGGTCGGGGAATCGCTGTCGAGCGACCAACTCGGGTTCATCTTCCCCAAGGGAAGCGATCTGGTCGAGCCGTTCAACGCTGCCATCCGCGACATGATCAACGACGGGACGATGGATGAGCTGTCCCGCAAGTACTTCAGCGACGCCTTCACCATCACCTACGACGACACCGCCGATCCCGAGTAGTGCCGATCTTCGGTGGGCCTCGGCCCGCCACCCGCATCGGAGTCGATAGCTCCGAGAATGCGCCCAGCCTCGAGCTCGACGCCCCGATCGGCCCGCCCGATCGGCGGCGTCGGGCTCCGGCCTGGGCCGAGACGTTCCCCTTCTGGGCCATCGGCGTGGTGATGATCCTGGTCTGGATGGGATGGATGGTGCTGTTCAACCCGCGCTATGAGCAGGCGTGGGACCGCATCATCCCGGGCATCTGGCTCACCCTGCGCGCCACCCTCACTGCCTTTGGCATTGCCCTGGTCATCGGGGTCATCACCGGGCTGGCAAGGGTGTCGAACTCGATCATCGCCCGCAACCTGTCCCGCCTCTATGTGGAGTTCATCCGGGGCATACCGATGCTGGTGCTGATCTTTGCCATCGCCTTGGTGATCGTGCCCGAAACGGCCAACGCTCTCGGCTGGGATAACCGCTTGTCGCTGTTCTGGCGGGGCGCGATCGCCCTGGCGTTGGTCTATGGCGGATACATCGGCGAGGTCGTCCGGGGTGGCATCCAGTCGGTTCCGGTGGGGCAGATGGAAGCTGGGCGATCGCTCGGCATGACCAGGGGCCAGACCATGCGCGGCATCGTGTTGCCCCAGGCCGGGCGGGCCATGCTGCCGCCCCTGGCCAACGACTTCATCGCCATGCTGAAGGACTCGTCGCTGCTGTCGGTGCTCGGCATCCTCGAGATCACCCAGCTCGGCCGCCAGTACGCGTCGGGCAGCTTCAAGTTCCGCGAGAGCTATCTGGTCCTCACCTTCATCTACCTCTCGCTCACCATTGTCTTGTCGTTGCTGCTCAACCGCCTTGAGCATCGGGTGAGTCGCGACAGGGTGGGGGAGCGGGGATGATCACCATCCGAGGGCTCAAGAAGAGCTTCGGCGAGGTGACGGCAGTGGCCGGCGTCGACCTCGACGTGGCCGGCGGGGAAGTGGTGGTGATCGTCGGCCCCAGCGGTTCGGGCAAGAGCACTGTTCTGCGCTGCATAAACCTGCTGGAGGTCCCGAGCGCAGGCACCATCACCGTCGACGGGGTCGACACCCAGGGCCGCAACACCGATATCGACGAAGTGCGGCGCGAGCTCGGAATGGTGTTCCAGTCGTTCAATCTGTTCCCCCACCTCACGGTGCTCCAGAACATCACCATCGCTCAGCGCAAGGTTCGTAAACGCTCCAAGTACGAAGCCGAGAAGATGGCGATGCGCCAGTTACGGCGGGTCGGTATTCCTGAGAAAGCGGACGCCTACCCGCGGCAGCTATCGGGCGGCCAGCAACAGCGGGTGGCGATCGCCCGGGCCTTGGCCATGGAACCCAAGGTCATGTTGTTCGACGAGCCGACCTCGGCCCTCGATCCCGAGATGATCAAAGAGGTGCTCGATGTCATGCTCGAGCTCGCCCGCGACGGCTCGACCATGGTGGTGGTGACCCACGAGATGGGCTTTGCCCGGGCCGCCGCTGACCGGCTGGTGTTCATGGACGAAGGGCGCATCGTCGAGCAAGGTCCGCCCGACCAGGTCTTCACGTCGCCCCGACACGAGCGCACCCAGCGGTTTTTCGATCAGATCCTGGGTCGCTGAGGCACCCGGTCGCGCTACTCGTCGGGCCGGTCCTCAACACCGGGACGGTCAGAGCCAGCCGCAGCCGAACTCTCGTCAGCCTCCAGCACCTCGGGAAGCTGGGTCAGGCCGGTGAGCTCGCCTGAACCCCGCTTGCGCTCGTTGAAGAAGGTGAAGATCACCAAGGCGATGCTCACCACCAGCAGCGGGATCCGGTAGTTGCCGATGAACTCGACGAGCCAGTCGAGCGGGCCGGAGAACGTCTCGCCCAACGCCCGGATGACATAGAGCCGCAGGATGGTGCCCGAAACGTTGGCGATGGCGAACACCAAAGGGCGCATCCCCGCCGCACCGGCGAACAGACAGATGAAGTTGTTGGGGAAGGCGAACACCAACGGCAGAGCGAAGTTCTTGAAGTTGCGCTCGACCCAACGCAGGGTGTCGCCCAGGGTGTGGGTGTTGCGCTCGACCCACTTCACCGCCGCGTCGCCGTAGAACCAGCCGAGCAGGTAGAACAGCGGGTCGCTCAGCACCAGCCGCACGAACCCCACGGCGTAGTACGACAGGGCGTCGAGCTGGTTGGTGACCAGAGCCAGGTTGCGGTTGCGAGCGTTCAGGGCGATCAACAACAAGGGGTTGTTGTCGACCAGGTAGGGCATGAAGGCATCGCCCAGGTTGGCGGCGATGACCAACAAGATCAGCGGGGCCACCATGAGCCACAGGACGGTCTTGCTCGGGACTGACCGAGCTGGGGGGGCTCCGCTCACGACTGCCGATTCTGGCACCTTCTGAGGCGCGCCGATGCACAGGGGGGCCTACCATCTCGCTTGGGGAGGGGGCCGTCCCGGTCCCCACGTTCCGAAACACCATTCCAGGGGGAACCATGCAGGGCCTGATGCAGCTCACCCAACTCGCCATGCCGCACCTGTTCGAGCGGGCCGAGCGCTACTTCCCGGAAAAGGAAGTGGTCACGGCCACCCCGACCGGGATCGAACGGATCACCTACGGGGAGTGGGCCGCTCGTTCCCGGCGCCTTGGGGGAGTGCTCGATGATCTGGGCATCAGCGCCGACGGTCGGGTGGGCACCTTTGCCTGGAACACCCAGCGCCACCTCGAGCTGTGGTTCGCCGTTCCGTGTTCAGGACGGGTCCTGCACACCCTCAACATCCGCTTGTTCCCCGAACAGCTCACCTATGTGGTGAACCACGCCGAGGACGAGGTGATCTTCGTCGACAACTCGCTCATGGGGCTGTTGGGTCCCTTGCTGTCGACGTTCACCACCGTCAAGCACCTGGTGGTCATGAACGACACCGGGGGCGAGATGCCCACCGTCGACGCCGACATCGAGGTCCACGACTACGAAGAGCTGCTGGCAACGGCCGAGCCGGTCGAATGGAACGTGACCGACGAGAACCAGGCCGCGTCGATGTGTTACACGAGCGGCACCACCGGCAACCCCAAGGGGGCGGTGTACTCGCATCGTTCGATCTTCCTGCACACCTTCGGGGCCATGGCCGCCGACGGCGTGGGTATCCGCGAATCCGACGTCATCCTCCCGGTCGTGCCGATGTTCCACGCCAACGCGTGGGGCCTCGCCCACGTGGCGGTGGCCACCGGAGCCAAGATCGTCATGCCCGGACCCGACCTGTCGCCGCCGTCGCTGCTCAAGCTCATCGAGACCGAGCGGGTCACCGTGGCCGCTGGCGTCCCCACCATCTGGATGGGGGTGCTCGACGCATTGAACGGCCACGACGTGTCGTCGCTCCGTGCGATTCCCTGCGGTGGTTCGGCGGTTCCCAAGGCTCTGTCGGAGGGCTTCCGGGCCAAGATCGGGATGCCCATTCTCCAGGCCTGGGGCATGACCGAGACCAGCCCCATCGCCTCGGTGTGCACCATCAAGTCCAGCCTGGGCGACCTGACCGAGGACGAGAAGGCCGATCTGCGCACCACGGTCGGAATCGTGTCGTTCGGCGTCGAGATGCGGGTCGTCGACCCTGAGTCCCTAGGGGAGCAGCCGTGGGATGGCGAGACCTCGGGCGAACTCCAGGTCCGCGGCCCCTGGATCATCCGCGAGTACTACAACGACGACCGTTCCGGGGAGTCGTTCACCCCCGATGGATGGCTCAAGACCGGCGATGTCGCCACCGTGGACCCCAACGGGTACATCCGCCTGGTCGACCGCACCAAGGACGTCATCAAGTCCGGCGGCGAGTGGATCAGCTCGGTCGAGCTCGAGAACGAGATCATGGCGCACCCGGCGGTGGCCGAAGCGGCCGTGATCGGTGTTCCCCATCCCAAGTGGCAGGAGCGTCCGCTGGCCTGTGTGGTGGTCCGCGAGGGGGCATCGCTCACCAAGGACGAGCTGCTCGAGTTCCTCGAACCACGGGTCGCCAAGTGGTGGCTGCCCGACGACGTGCAGTTCATCGAGTCGGTGCCCAAGACCTCGGTCGGTAAGTTCTCCAAGAAGGACCTGCGGACCCAGTTCGAGGACTACGAGCTGCCGGTCTAGACGCGTTCCCGGCCATTGATGCTCCGAGGGTGGCCGGTCGTGGCGGTACCGTTCGGGCCATGACCGCGCTCGAACCCTACGGCTGGGATCAGGAGTGGGCTCAGGTCTTTGCCGACTTGGTCGGCGAGGACGACAGCACTGATGGCGAGTCGGCGCCCGGGCGCGTGGTCCGACACGACGGCAGCCGTCTCCAGGTCCTCACCGCCGGCGGTGTCGACCAGCTGGTCATGCGAATCGATGAGCCGGTTGCGGTCGGGGACTGGGTCGTGACACGCGCCGCGGCCGTGACCGACGTGCTGCCCCGGCGTTCGCTGCTGCGGCGTCGTGACCCCGATCGAGGGGTCGAGCAGCTGATGGCGGCCAACATCGACGTGGTCGGTGTGGTGTGTGGCCTCGACCGGCCCGTCAAAGATGGTCGCATCCAGCGGGCTGCCCTGCTGGCCCACGATGCCGGCGCCACACCCGTGGTGATACTCACCAAGGCCGACGTGGCCGATGACCCCGACCAGGCGATAGCCGATGTAGAAGCGGGCAGTCCCGGTGTCGAGGTGTTCCTGGTTTCGATCCCGACCGGCGAGGGGGTCGACGCGCTGGCCGACCGGCTTGCCGGTCAGACGGTGGTGCTCATCGGCGAGTCCGGAGCCGGGAAATCCACGCTCACCAACGCCTTGGTGGGCGATGAGATCGCCGAGACCGGCCAGGTCCGCGGCGGCGATTTCAAGGGTCGTCACACCACCACCGCACGCGAGCTCTACGTGTTGCCGGGAGGTGGCGTCATCATCGACTCGCCGGGAATCCGTTCGGTGGGCGTGTGGGGCGACGCGGCGGCGGTGGCGGCGTCGTTCACCGACATCACCGCACTGGAGGAGCAGTGCCGTTTCGACGATTGCTGGCATGAGACCGAACCAGGCTGTGCGGTCCGGGCCGCTGTCGAGGCCGGAACCTTGTCTCAGGCACGCCTCGACGCCTGGCTCAGCTTGGCCATCGAGGCCGCCGAAGCCGAAGAGGCCGCCGAGATCGCCGCCCGCCAACAACCAAGTGGCCGCAGACGCCCCTCCTGAGAACCTGCCGACGGCGAGAGACCCTCTGCCCGGCGTTACCCTGCTCGCGTGTACCGCTTCGCCCTTAGACCCCGGTGGATTCTCTCGCACCTCCTCGCGGTAGCGATCGTGGTCGCCTGCATCGCCGCGGGCCTGTGGCAGCTCGACCGCCTCGACCAGCGTCGTAGTGCCAACGCGCTCCAGGCTGCTCGCTCCGAGCTCCCGGTGGTTCCGATCACCGACCTGCTATCGCCGGCCCAGGGCCGCGACGACGATGAAGTCGAACGGCAGGTCGATGACGTGGCGCTTCGCCCGGTTTCGGTCACCGGTATCTACCAGTTGCACGATCAGGTCACGGTGGCGAACCGGACCTTCGAGGGAGCCCCTGGATATTGGGTGCTAACTCCCATGCTGACCGAAGACGGCACCGGCGTCTTGGTGAACCGGGGATGGGTGCCGGTGGCGATCGGCGAAGACCTGAGCCGAGCGGACCCACCCCCGGGGCCAGTCACCGTCGTCGGCTTCGTGGCCGCCAGCCAGCAGCGAGGGAGCTTCGGCGCCACCGACCCCGACGAGGGCCGACTGGATCGGTTGGCCCGCGCCGACGTCGGTCGGGTGGCGGCTCAGGTCGACTACCCGCTCCTTCCGGCCTACATCAACCTGTCGGCCCAGGACCCCGCTCAACCCGATCAAACGCCGGTGCCCGTTCCCCCCGTCGAGCTGGGCGAGGGGCCCCACCAGGGCTACGCCTTCCAGTGGTTCATCTTCGCCAGCATCGCCGCCGGTGGCTATCCCCTGATCCTGCGCAAGGTGGCCCGAGAGCGGGCCGCCGAAGGCGAGGAGGCTGAAGAGGGCGAGGAGCCCGACGGGAAGAAGCCGCCCAGACGGCGTCGGCGCTCTTCGCTCGTACCCGTCGACGACTGACTTCTACCGACCCTCGCGCGGCGTGTCACCCACGCTGCTGGGCGGCGGCGAAGGCGTACTGCAGAAAGTCCGAGATGGCCACCACGGTCATGGTCGACGCCGCGAAGCGGGTCACCTTGGGTGCCAGAACGAGTCCGAACATCCCCGCGGTGGCCACCCACTGGCCCACACAGAACGGGCAGGTGACCAACTCGCCGAGAGCGTGGCGAGCACCGTCGCCGCGCACCCGCTCGTTCACCTCCGCCGGAGCACCCGGGCCTTCGAAGCGGGTGACCGGCGCGCGAAGCGGACTGGTGACCGGCTCCTTGGTGAGCAGCCGGGCAGTCTTGTGGGTGGCGATGCCGAGGAGCGCAAGGTCCCGCACCGCCACCCGCGACGGTAGGCGACGTCCGCTTATTGCAATGGCGGCCGTGCCGGCCCCGACCATGGCGGTGTAGGCCGCCATGGTGGCGATGTAGCCGCCCAGCGGCCGGTCTTTTCCGTGGGCGTACTCGACCTGCTGTTCGGCGGCCCAATCAGCTGCTCGTTCGAGAGGCTCGCGCACACCGTCGGCGTCCATTGCCCACGCGTACCCGCTCGAGCACCCAGTCAAGCGGGGCTCAACGGTGGAATCGCTACCGGGGCCGCGGATCGACGCTGGTACGATCGACGCCGGTAGCGCACCCAACGTGTGCCAGGGCTCCGCCGCCGCCGGCCGGGCCCGACTACGAGGAGGACACCAGCAGCATGGCCCGATTCGGACGGGTGCTAACCGCCATGGTCACCCCCTTCGACGCCGAAGGGGCGCTTGACCTCGACGCCGCAGCATCGCTGGCGAAATGGCTGATCGACCACGGCAACGACGGGGTCGTGGTGGCCGGAACCACCGGCGAGGCGCCAACCCTCAGCAAGGGCGAGCACCTCGACCTGATACGCAGTGTTCGCGACGCCGTGCCTGACGCCATCGTGGTGGGGGGCGCCGGCTCCAACGACACGCGCCACGCGATCGAGATGACCGAGACGGTGACCGAGATCGGCGTCGACGCCGTGCTCACGGTCTCGCCGTACTACAACAAGCCGCCTCAGGCCGGGATCGAAGCCAGCTACCGGGCCATCGCTGCTTCCACCGACCTCCCGATCATCGTCTACGACGTGCCGGGGCGCACCGGCCGCCGCATCGCCCACGACGTGTTGGTCCGCCTCTTCACCGAGGTTCCCAACATCGTGGCCTTCAAGGACGCCACCGGCGACCCGTCCGGCGCCGCTGCCCTCAAGGCCGCCGTGCCCGACCTCTTGCTCTACAGCGGCGATGATTCACTCACGCTTCCCCTGTTGGCGGTGGGCGCCGAAGGGGTCATCGGGGTCTCGACCCACTGGCTCGCTCCCGAGATGGCCGAGATGATCGCCGCCTTCGAAAAGGGCGACATCGAACGGGCCCGCGAACTCAACGCCCGGCTCATACCCTCGTACGACTATGCCAACTGCGATACCTGTGTCTTCTCGCAGGCAGCCAAGGCCATGATGCGCACCCTCGGGGTTTCCGTGGGTGACTGCCGCCTGCCCTTGGGGCCGGCACCGGCGGGCACCGAGGACCGGGCACGCGAGATCTACGGAGCGCTTCGTGGCTGATCCGGTGAAGGTCACGTTCCTCGGCGGTCTCGGCGAGATCGGCCGCAACTGTGCCTGTATCGAGGTCGATGGCCGCATCATGCTGCTCGACTGCGGGCTCATGTTCCCCGACCTCGACATGTTGGGCATCGACCTCGTCC
>CAZEFG010000051.1:0-11539 GCA_964511355.1 uncultured Iamiaceae bacterium | reverse complement strand
GCCACGACGCCTTCTCTTTCCGTCAACACCAGGACGGGAGAACACCATACCCGACCCCGGTCACATGCGTGTGATTCCCCGAAACGCACCGGGGCGCATTTCCGGCCCGAGGCGTATATGGGGGCCGAGACGACTATTCGGTCATCCGGCCGAGCTGATCGAGTTGCCGCAGCCCTGGCGTAGTGGCGATGACCCGGCTGAACGACACCTTCTCGCTGGCCAGGTTCAGCGCCACCAGCGCCACCAACACCAGCAGGCGTGACGCCTGGCCGACGGCGCCGACCACGCCTAGTCCAAGTGCTGCTCCCACCACGTTGGCTCCGGCGTCGCCGAGCATCATGCGCTCGCGTAGTTCAGGCCAGAGCAGACCGAACGCGGCCCCAATCACCACCAGGGTGGCCACCGGCGGGATCTCCACATTGGCCGTGGCTTGCCACTCCAACGGAGCCACCAGCACCAGCGCAACCGTCCCGACCCCGGCGAACTTGGTGACCCGACCCGGTGCCCGGTCGAACAGGTTGGCCAGGTTGGCCGCTAGCGCGACGACCAAGGCGTCGATCAGGAGCCAGCGAACGTTGCCGACATAAGGGCGCAGCATCATCACCGCCACCACCGCGACCACTCCCCCGCCCACCAGCTTCAATCCGCCGGTGGTGAGCCGGCCGCGAGCCATGGCCAGCAGGTGCCCCCGGAAACCCTGAGCGGAGCTGTCGCCGAGAAGATCATCGACGAAGCCGAGGAACCCGAATCCCAAGGCCGCTACGAGCATCGACGACCACCCGAGTTGGGCGTCGATGGGAACCAACTCGAGTCGGGCCACGCTTTCGAACCCCACCACCGCAACCACCAGCACCACCACCAGCACCACCACCAGGCCGCCGGAGGTGGCCAGGGACCGACCCCGGTAGTTGGTACGGACCAGGCTCTGGTGGGCGAACACCGGCGCCATCGCCACCCACAACCCCGCCGCCAACAAAGCGCCGACGGTGAAGGCCACCACCAGGTTCAGCATTTCATCGACCCGTTCCCGGCGCCGGGGCCACCAGGATCGGAACACGATCGCGGCCAGGGTCGAGCGCCAGCAGGGCCAGGAACGGCAGCAGGTAGACGACGAACAAGGCAATGACGATCGGACCGGAGTCGTTGGCCGCGAAACCCAACAGGGCGGCGCTCACCACGGCCACCGCACCGATCCGCAAGGCCGATCGAGGTGGCAGGATCCGCTCCAAGCCCCGCCCCCAGGCGAGGAGGTAGAGGACGAAGGCCGTGACGATGGGGATCATCCAGGTCCAGATCGACACCCGGAAGATCCGGAAGTTCGCGCTCTGCTTACGGAAGAACGTCTCGGCGAGAGGTCCGAAACCCTCGTCGAGCATCCGGGATGCGAAGCGTCCCAGGTGGGTCCGGCTCGGTTCAGGACGCAATAGGTCGAGTCCAGCCGCCGCCAGCACCACCGCAACTGTCGCCAACCCGAAGATGACGACGGTTCGCAGGCGGATCTGGTGGCCGGCCAAGGCCCAGATGGTGAGCCCGAAGATCGGAACGAAGGTGATGATCCCGCCGACATCACCACCCATGAACGGCGCCCCATTGGCCACCGCCACCACCACCAACATTGCGGCGGCGGCCGCAACCGCTTCGAGTCGTCGGAAGGAATGGTGCACCCAACTGGCAGCCAACAACAGCGCGCACGCGCCCAGCACGGCAAAGGTGGTGTTGGGCATTCCGTAGAACCGGCCGGCGCTGTGCAGTGAGTATCCGAGCCAGCTCGACAGATGCAACCAGGTGCCGGTCGCGGCGTCGATCACGATGATGCCGACAGTGGCGGCCAACACCACCTCGAATCCGGCCAGCGGGTGGCCGCGTCGGCGCGATGCCACCGCGGCGAGAGCGGCGGCGATGACCAGGGCCAGCACCGACGGTAGGGCCACCCACCCGGCGGTCGCCCACGGTATGGCCTTGACCACAAACGTGGCCGCCGGGTAGCTGGCCACCGCCAACACCGCCCATCGGGCGATCGAGCCGCTGCGTTCACCATGACGCTGACGTGACACCACCAGAGCAACCGCCCCATAGACCACAGCCTGGATCAGGATGAACCACTGAGCCTGGGGGTAATAGGTGCGCTCCCGAATGTTGGTTTCGCGGTCATAGCGCAGCAACAGATCGAGGTCGGTGGGCCCCTGCTCGTAGCGCAGCGCATTCCCCGGGAAATCGGTCGGCACCTCACCGGTGAGGGCGTTCACGACGGTGGGAGCGATGTCGGTCAGCGCCGACAACCCCGTCCGCTTGGTCGAAGGTGACGTGATCCAACTCCCGGCCGGGACGCCTGGGCCGCTCGCGAAAACCGGTGTGAGCCGGAAGGCACCTCCCCGGGGAGAGACCGATACCACCATGATCAAGGTGTCCGACCCGACCTCGTCGAGCAGGCGTCCGACAAACGCGTCGGTCCGGGCCAAAGCGATATCGCGCATCTCGTCGCCGCGTCCGCCCAGGGTCGACGTGCGAAACGACGCCGCCCGGTACAAGTCGCCAGGATCGACCACGACCAGGCCGGCCTGGTCGAGCGCATCGAGAGTCGACGCCAGCATGGACTCCGTATCGGACCAGACCCCAAAGGGTCCGCTCGGGTCTTCGACCAGCAGGTGGTCCGGATCGATGTTGCCCACCATCACGTCGAGGTCGCTCGTCATGGCCGCCAGCACGGCAGGGCGATCTTGCACCTCGCCGCTCAGAGGCGTGGCCGGACGGTCCAAGACTCCTACTGTTCCGGTGCCGATGCCGGCTTCGGCGAGGGCGTCGCCCATGGCGCCCGGCGGCGATGCCACCTCGACACCCAGGTTGGCCCGGACCGAGGCTGGTGCGCCAAGGGCCACGATCGCTCCGTCGGGCACGGTGCCGGTCGAACGGGCCAGGACGGTGGCCGCGGTGACCCCCTCGACCTCGGCGTCGCGTTCCAGCGCGAACCCGGAAGCACCCGCGGCCCGCAGCCGAGCCCCAGCACCCAGGCTCAGGTATCCCTCAGCTACCGACGGGCGCCGGGCCACCGTGCGCACGGTCATGGCCCCGATGGCTCCTTCGCGTCGCATCCGGTCGAGGTTGGGAGTAGCCGCGCTACCGACGTCGCTGAAGTCGTAGGGGGCCATGCCGACGATCACCACCCGGTCGGGACGCTCCGACAGGGCGGCGGTGGTCGGCTCCCAGCGGGTCCCCGACCACACCAGCACGCTGAGCAGGATCAAAGTCGTCAGCACCAGCCCGCCGACGCGTTGCCGACGGCTGGTGAGTCGGGGCAGAAGCGCCCGAATGATGTCGACTCCCTGGCGGGCCCGGTGGGAGAACCCTCGAAGGGAGCGCCCGGTGTGCCGGTGCTCTATGGCGGCCTCCACCTCGACCACCCGCGCTCCGGCTTCGATGGCGTCGATGGTCATGGCGACCTCGAGGCCGAAACGGTGGACGTCGTCGAGTGAGCGCAGGTACTCGGCTCTCACCGCCCGCTGGCCCGACAAAGGGGCCGCCGTGCGCCACCCGCTGGCGCGTTCGATACCGCGCGCCGCCAGATCACGCACCAACCCGAACCCGCCCCGGCCAGCGGCATCGGGGAGCACGGCAATGGCGATATCGGCTTCGTCGTTCAGTACCGGCGGGAGCAGACGAGCAGCTTCGGTCGCGGTCTCGGCCAGGTCCGAGTCGACCAGCAGGTACACCTCGGCGTCCGGCGACGCGGCGACACCAGCCGCGACCGCGGCGGCTTTGCCGGAATTGGCGGGCATCACCAAGACCTCGGCTCCGGCGCCCTGGGCGGCCGCTACGGTCTCGTCGCTCGACCCGTCGTCGATGACCAGAACCCGTGTGACCCCGGGGATGGACCGGGTGGCGGTAACCGTCGGGGCGATGCGATCGGCGCTGTCGAAGGCAGGGATGAGCCCTACGACCACCTTCGCTCGTTCGGATGTCGGCCCCATCGCGTTCATGGCGCCGCGGGCCAGAGCGCTTCGGCCCCGACCCCTCGTCCGTAGTGACCAGCGGGCGCTTGGGCCAGATGAGAGATCGCTAGTACCACCGCGGCCTGGCCTTCGAAGGTGTTGAGCGAATCGACGGTGCTGACTCCGAGACGCAGGTCCTCATCCAGTCGGATCAGACGAACCAACGATGCCAGACGCTCGGCTGGGTCCTCGTCGTCTGATGGCGTGCCAGGGTCCGGGGCCGGTCCCTGAGCTCCGGCGACGACGATCGGCGCCGGACCATCGGCGAGGCCGACCAGGGATTCAAGAAGGGGCACCGCCAAGGTTTGGTCGTCAACGACGGCATCGTCGTCGGCGATGAAGACGTAGCTCATCTCGAAGGTCGGCAGAGGTGACGCGGCACTTTCGGGAAAGAACTCGAGGTAGCCCAAGATGACGAGATTCTCGATCAGATCGGATTCCGGTACCGGATCTGGTAGAGGCTCTTCGGTTTCGGGGCCGGGATCGCCCTCGGGGTCTCCGGGGGGTGAGCCCTCGGGATCCCCGGGGGTCGACCCGTCGGTAGATGGCGGGTCGATCTGGGCCGGAACGCCAAGCGAGGAGTTCTGACCGGCGGCATCGTCAATCTCCTCGATACCCAACCCCTCGAGCCCCTCCAGCCCCTCGGCTCCGTCAAGTTCGTCGTCGTCGGTTTCGGGTGGCGGATCCGGGATGGGCGGTGGCCCGGCCGCGTCATTCAACTCTTCTGCCAGTCGACGAAGGGTCAATCGTCGAGCGGCCACGTCGTCAGGCACCCGCTGACCCAACAGGAGTGCCAACTCCTCGATCTCCTCGGCGGTCAGCCGGTCCCAACGGGCAGTGAACATCAAGGTCCCGCTCACCGTCGAGCCCGCCGCTTGCAGTGATTCGCGAACGGCGTTGAGGGACGCATCGTCGGTACCTTGCGCCGCCAGGACCAGGGTCGAACGCTCAGCCAGATGACCCGCCAGGAGCGGAAGGCGACCGAGGTTGAGCCTGCGGTCGAAGTCATCGCGTTCCTCGAGGTGCTCTCGGAGTGCGGAATTCTCGCCGTCGGTGCGGTCGAGGCGCTCGCCCAGCTCGTCGAGGCGGGTCTCGAGGGTGTCGACGATCCCCCGCTGGATGAGGGTGGACCCCAATGCCAGGCCGATGGCCAGCGCGAGGAACACCGCGGTGATCGAGACGATGTGGTAGCGAAGGTTGATCATTGGTACCGGCTTTAGAAGGTGAGCAGGTAGCCCCGGAGCACGACGCGCAGGGGTTCGCTGACTATGAAGATCACCACGAGGGTGATCAGGGCGGCGACCACGAGCATCGCCAGGTCGCGCTTGCGCACCCCGTGGCGGTAGAGCCGGTTCACACCCTTGGCATCGACGAGCATCGGCCCGACCTTCAGGCGGACCAGGAAGGTGGATGCCATACCTGCCCGCCCTTTGTCGAGGAAGTCGGCCATTGAACTGTGGGTGCCCACGGCCACCAGGAGCTCGGCGCCTTTCTCGAAGGCCATGAGCATGGCGATGTCCTCGCTGGTGCCTTCGGATCCCACGATCTGATAATCGAGCCCCAGGTCATCGAGCCGCGCGGCACCCGGCGCCCGGCCGTCGCGATAGCCGTGGACGATGAGTTCGGCTCCGATCCTGAGCGCCTTCTCCGACACCGAATCGAAGTCGCCGATGATGATGTCGGGCTTGAGCCCCATCTCGAGCAAGGCATCCGCACCGCCGTCGACGCCGATGAGCACCGGCCTCATCTCGGTCATGTATCCGCTGCGCCGAAGCATCATCAGGTCGTCGCGATAGTCGCTGCCCCTGACCACGATGAGCGCCTGGCGGCCCGACAGCTCGGTGCGAAGCTCAGGAAGCTCGAGTTCGTCGAGCAACAGATGCTGCTCGGACTCGATGTAGCCCAACGTGTTCTGGGCAAAGCGCACCAGCTCAGCCCCCATCGATTCGCGGGCCGCCTCGATGGCCACCGACAGCGAACCGGTGGTCTGTCGGGTTCCGGTGGCCACCACTTCGTCGCCGGCAAGGATCCGATCGCCATCGATGGTGAGCTTGGTGCCGTCGGCAATCCGGGTGAGTAGATCGCTTCCGGCCATGTCGATAAGGGGTATCCGCGCGCTGGTCAACAGGAGTGGGCCACGGTTGGGGTAGCGGCCCGACACGCAGGCTGCCGCGTTTATGACCGCGGCCGCACCGGCGTTCACCAGTGAGCCGGCCGCCACCGGATCGAGGTCCTCGTGGTCGATCACGGCGATGTCGCCCGGCTCGATCCGTTTGACCAGATCCTTGGTGCGGCGCCCGACCCGAGCGACCCCTTCGATCGGAGCCTCGACCATGGCATGGGAGCGGCGGCGCCGGTGGATGGCGCGGGGACTGTTCACGGTTGCACCCGAGCCGCATCTAGGAGTTCGGCGGCGTGGCTACGGGCCGCCTCGCTCCCCTCTTGTCCGGCCAACATCCGGGCCAGTTCGTCGATGCGTTCCTCGTCGGACAGCAGCCGTACATCGGAGTGGGTGCGATCATCCTCGACCCGTTTGCTGACTGCCAACTGCTGGAGCGCGTGTGCCGCCACCTGCGGAAGATGGGTAACCACCAGGACCTGGTGTTGATGGGCTACCGCTGCCAACGCGCGACCCACCGCCACGGCGGCCTGTCCGCCGATACCGGCGTCGACTTCATCGAAGACCAGCACCGGAGGTCCGCTCGTGAGCACCAAACGAATCGCCAGCATCGTCCTCGCCAGCTCACCGCCCGATGCTGTCTTGGCCAACGGCAGCGCGGGCGACCCCGGGTTGGCCGCCAGCCTCAGTTCGACATCGTCGCCGGGATCGTTCGACCCGACCGACACATCGATTCTGGCCCTGGGCATGGCCAACTCGCCCAGTCGGGAACTGATGGCTTCGGCCAGCTTGGGGGCGGCCGCCCGGCGGGCCTTGCCCACTCGGGCCTCGGTGCGTTGGAGGTGCGCCAACGCCTCGCGGCGAGCGTCATCGAGACGGGCGGCGGTGGCCTCATGTTGTTCCAAGGCCGTCAACCGCGCCCTCGCCTCATCGGCGTAATCGATCACTGCCTGCAACGTGTCACCGTACTTGCGGCGAAGCTCCGAAAGGAGCTGGCGGCGCCGCCGGACCTCGCCCAGCCGCTCGGGATCGTGCTCGATGGCTTCGCCAAGGCCCCGAAGTTCGCCCGACACGTCGGCCAACTCGACCGCCAAGGCCCGGAGTCGGGCCTCCATCTCGGCGAACGGTCCCCGCTCGGCGATTCCGGCGATGGCGCGGCCCACCAGATCCGCCGCACCCTCGTCGCCGGTCAACAGCTCAATCGCCTTGGCGCTCGCCTCTTGATGAGCGAGGGCGTCCGCGAGGAGATCCTCTTCGGCGTCGAGTACGAGGTCTTCTTCCGGGTCCGAAAGGGCAGCCTGATCGAGCTCGGTCACCTGAAAGCGATAGAGGTCGATCTCGCGGGCCCGGGCGCGCTCGTCGCCGCCCAACGCCGCCAGTTCAGCCTCGATCTCGACGAGCCGCTGACGGGCGGCGGCCATCTCCGACAGGTCGATGCCGCCGAAGTGATCGAGCACGTCGCGCTGCACCGCGGGGGCCAGGAGCGACTGATGGGCGTGCTGGCCGTGGAGGTCGACTAGGCGTCTGCCCCAGTCGGCCAGCTCGGTGGCGGTGGCCAAACGGCCGCCCAGGTACGCACGGGAGCGCCCGGAGGCTGGGACCACCCTGCGCAACACCACTTCCTCGGCGTCGGGGTCGTCGAGGGAGCCAAGGCTGAAGCGACCCTCGACCACCGCTTCGTCGCCGTGGGGACCCACCAGCATCGGATCGGCCCGTCCCCCAACCAACAGATCGATGGCGTCGACGATCAGGGTCTTTCCGGCACCGGTCTCACCGGTGAGGGCCGTCATCCCGGGCCCGAACACGACGTGCAGGTCCGCGATCACCCCGAGGTTCTTCACCGACATCTCGATCAACATGGACGCAGGGATGCTCCCACGCCATTACGCCCTGTGCCTAGCGTCCTCACCGATCGTTCAACCCGAACTTGTTCTTCAGGATCCGGTGGAACTCGCGCGGACCGAAGGTGACCAAGCGCGCCGAGTGTCGTGATGCTCGGCAGGTGACGGTACTGCCCTCGGGCAGATCCGCACCGTGTTGGCCATCGATGGTGAGCGTGGCCTGACGGTGCTCGACGACGGTGAGTTCGATCACCGTGTCCGGTTCGAGGACCAAGGTGCGGTCAAAGAGCATGTGCGGCGACACCGGGGTGAGCAGCAGCGCTCGGTGCTGGGGATCGACGATCGGCCCGCGGGCGGAGAACGCGTAGGCGGTTGAACCGGTCGGGGTGGCCACGATGAGAGCGTCGGCGGCGTAGGTGGTGAAGAATTCTCCGTCGATGCTCACCGACAGGCGAATGGTGTGGCCGGGGGCGGTCTTTTCGATAACGGCCTCGTTCAGAGCGTGTTCGACCACCGCCGAAGTGACCCCATCGGTAGCGACCGACACCGACAGCAACAGACGTTGTTCGATGCTGTGCTCACCGGCGAAGTAGCGCTGCAATGACAATTCGACCGCCTGTGGTTCGACCTCGGTGAGGTATCCCAGGTGGCCGATGTTGACCCCGAGCACATCCACCTGGGCCGGGGCGACGAGGCTCACCGCTCGAAGCATCGTGCCGTCGCCTCCGAGGCTGAGCACCAGATCGAGGCCCGGGGCGAACTGTGCGTCAGGCGTACCCTCGATGCCCAACAGGCTGGCTTCGGGGACCGGGACTCTGACCGTATGGCCGTGCGCGTCGAGCCATTCGATGGCGCGTTCGGCCACTTCCTTCACCACTGCTCTGTGCTGGTGCAGCACCAAGCCAACCTCTGCCATGGTGTCCATGATGGCGCTTCGGTGCCCTACTGGGGTGACAGCCGGGCTCTGACGCGTCGGTGACCCGGCCCAAGGGACGGGTCACCGACTAGGAGCAGGGTCAACTGGTGCCGAAGCCGGGTGGCTCTGTCAACCGCCTTGGCCTGGGCTAGGCCGGGCTCGGCTTGGTAGCGATCTAGTCCTTCGCCGCTGGCGCCTTCTTGGCCGCGACCTTGGCGGAGGCGGCCTTGGCAGCTGGCGCCTTCTTGGCCGCGACCTTGGCGGGGGTGGCCTTGGCGGCGGTGGCCTTGGCGGCGGTGGCCTTGGCGGCGGTGGTCTTGGTGGCGCGGGCAGCATCGCCCTTGGTCACCTTGGCCAGGGTCTTCTCGGCCTCCGCTACCCGGGCCTCCAGGGCGGCCAGGTCGGCCTTGGTCACCACCGATACCGGCGCCAGGCGCGCTTCGAGCCCCGAGCGCAGCTCGTCGATCTCGGCGACGACCCGTTCGCTGTTGCGTCGGGCCCAGGCGATCAACTCGTTGACCGCGGTGGCCACCTGCTCGGCGGTGGGCTCGGCCTTGGTCTTGAGGTCACCGGCGAACCGCTCCCGGGTCCCGCTCACCGACTCGACGGCACCGCGGGCACCCTTTGCCACGTCGGCCGAGAGCGCTTCGGTCGACTCGGTGACCGCCTCGATGAACTGACGGGTGGCGTCCTGGGTGCGGTTCAACAACTCTTGGGCGGCCCCTTGGGCCTTGGCGAGGGGGGTGTTTTCAGTCATAGCTTGAGGATAACGCTAGATAGCGAATGCTTGCAATAGTTAGCGTCGGGCTGAAGTCATCCGGCATTGATCGGGAGTTCCGAGGAACCACCGGCTGGTCTGCAAGGATGGCTCCATGTCCTTTGCTCCTTTCCGTGGTCTTCGATACGGCCCCTCGGCGGGCTCGATGGCCGACCTCACCGCACCGCCCTACGACGTCATCGACGACGACGATCGCGACCGCCTCTCGGGTCGCCACGAGCACAACGCAGTCCATATCGACCTGCCCGTCGAGACCGACGGTGTCGACCGGTACACGGTTGCCGCTGAACTGCTCAACCGCTGGCAAGCCGATCACGTACTGGAGCGCGACACCGCGCCGGCGTTCTACGGGTACCGGATGAGCTTCGTCGACCCGACCGGTCGCACCCGACGCACCACAGGGGTTCTCGGGGCGCTCACGCTGGCCGAGCCAGGCGAAGGGCCCATCCTCCCGCACGAACACACCACCCCCAAGGCCAAGAGCGACCGACTCGAGATGCTGCGGGCCTGTCGAGCCAACCTGAGCCCGATCTGGGGCCTCTCCCCCACCGAGGGCCTCACCGAAGCCATCGGTGAGCCTCCGGTCGACGCTTTGACCTGGCAAGACGACGACGCCGTGACTCACACCCTGTGGCTCATCACCGACCCCGCTGATCAACAGGCCATCACCGATCTCGTCGACGCCCGGCCGGTGCTGATCGCTGACGGGCACCATCGCTTCGAGACCTCGGTGCAGTACCGCAACGAGGTTCGCTCCCAGTCGGCCGACGGTACGGCGGGGCCCGCCGAGTCGGCCCTGATCTACATGGTCGAATTGGTTTCTGATGAGTTGACGGTGCTACCGATTCACCGGCTGCTCGACGGCTTGGACCCCTCCACAGACCTCGCCGCGGCCCTCGATCCGTTCTTCGAGATCGGCGACGCGGTCACCGACGACCCGGCCCTGCTCGGTCAGATGATCGACAACGGCTTCCTGGTGCTCGTCGAACCCGACCGGATGCGCCAGCTCCGTCCCCGACCCGGGGCGTTCGACCACGTCCGCGATCTCGATACGGTTCGGCTCGACACCGCGTTGGCGGCCGTCGAGCACGAGATCAGCTACCAGCACGGCATCGACCTCGTCGTGCGGGCGGTCAACGAAGGACGAGCCCAAGCGGGCGTGTTGGTGCGGCCGGTCACGGTGGACCACATCTCTGCAACAGCCGACGGTGGAGAGCGCATGCCTCCCAAGACCACGTTTTTTCACCCCAAGCCCCGTACGGGGCTGGTGTTTCGGACCCTGCTCGACGACTGACCTCGTCAGGTCACTTCCCAGGTCGCGCCCGAACGAAGGAGGGCCGCCAGGTCGCCCGGACCTCGGGCTTCGCTGGCCGCCGCCAACTGGCGGTCAACTTCGCTGCCGTACTCAGGACGCTCCACCGCCCGAAACACGCCGACGGGCGTGGGGTCCTCGGGCCCTGACGAAAGCTGGGCCAAGGAGAAGGCGAGGGATGCATCGGGGGCGCGCTCGTCGTGGACCACCAGGGTCGACTCGTCCACGTCGGCCACCTCGACCACCGAGGCTCGGCCACTCGAGTCAGAGACCACGCCCCTTGATCCGTCGGGACCGAAGCGGATTGGCTGCCCATGCACCAAGGGAATCAGCATGGCTTCTCGGTTGGCCTTGCCGGTGAGGCTCTCGAACGCGCCATCGTTGAAGACGTTGCAGTTCTGGTAGATCTCGACCACGGCCGCGCCTTTGTGGTCATGGGCACGCCGGAAGACCTCCTGCATGTGCTTACGATCCATGTCGTGGGTGCGGGCCACGAAGCTGGCTTGCGCTCCAAGGGCCAGCGCCACCGGGTTGAACGGGGTGTCGAGCGAACCGAACGGCGTCGACTTGGTGACCTTGCCGACCTC
>CAZEFG010000050.1:0-11683 GCA_964511355.1 uncultured Iamiaceae bacterium | reverse complement strand
AGGCCAGCCGCGATCGGCGCCGCACCACCCACCACGTGCGCCAGTCCCGCCTGGCCAGCGCCATCATCGTCCCCTACAACACCGGTTGGCACCTGGCCCATCACGTCGACATGGGCGTGCCATGGCGCAACCTGCCTGTGCTGCACCGCGAGCTCGTTGCGTCGGGCTGGGTCACCCCGGCCATCGAGTACCCCAACTACCGGGCTCTCTGGCGGGCTCTCGCCTCGGGTGTAGAACCGGCCCGGGGTGCGGTGGCCCACCAGGCCAGCGCCAATCCGGCGCTCAGCGCCACCAGCGATCCGGTCGAGGCCACATAGGTCGGCAACTCGGTGCTGTGGGTGGCGTTGGTTGACCGGTACTCAACCATGCTGGTGTCGCTGAAGAGCATCACGATCGAGGTGAACCACAAGGCGAGCAGGGCAACGGCGACGATGGCATCGAGTAGCCGCTCTTGTCGGCGATGGCGGGCGTAGGTGCGAAACAACAGATAGGCCGGAATCAGCAACGGCAGCAGAACCCCGGCGAACGACAAGAAGGCGGCCGGAACCAGGATGACGGCGGCGGGAAGCACCAGCACCGGCCGATCGTGGCGGGCGAGCAGAGCCATGACCCCGGGGGCCGCGATCACCGCCCCGACGGCCAAGGTGGCGAGCAGCGCCCTCGGGTCGGCACGCGCGCCTGGCGCTCCGTTGACGGTGCGCAGCGCGACTCCGGCCATCCCGGCGGCTACCACGACCCACCCGACCACAAGGACCGTCCGGTCATCGCGAAGATTGGGTCGCGAGCTCCTCATACCGCGGCCAGGCGATGAGTGTGCAGCCTCGGCACGGTCAGGCCTTGAGTTGTGTCGCTGAACGGGGACGATGGCTGTCGGCCGACTGGGGGAGGAGCCAGTGGCCCGCGAAGACCAACATCGCACCGACGACCAGGACGGGCAGGTTTATCGCGTAGGCGAAGTAGGTGGGCGTCAGTAGGGCGGAGAGCACGAGCAGCACGCCCGCCGAGCGGTCGGCATGCCTGCCTAGCTGCACCGCCGCCCCGAGACTGAGGAGCGGGCCAACGATTGATGCAATGCCGACGAGCAGTCGAGCGTCGTCGTTCACGTTGTCTAAAGACCCAAGTGCCACGGCGGCGCCGGCCACGGCCCAGACCAATGTCCCTGCCTGGAGTACCTGACGTCGGCTCATGGCTTCCTCCTCAACTAAGCGAATGTCTGGCTGTCGGTGAGCCACCCATGTTGCTAGCATACAAACGTATGAATGAAACGGCAACAGCCTTGATAGCCGCGACCCAGAGATGCCTCGAGCGCGATGGCATGGCCGGAGCCACGTCGCGTGCGATCACCGCTGAGGCGGGGGTCAACCTGGGGGCGATCACCTACCACTTCGGGTCCAAGGAACAATTGGTGGCCGAGGCCTTGGTGGCCAGCCTGCGCACCTGGCTTGAGCCTGCAGTCGAGGTGCTGCGATCCGAGGCCGAACCAGTGGCTCGCACGCTGCTGGCAGTCCAGACGTTGGTCAGCACCTTCGAAGCCCATCGAGACCAGGTGGGCCTGTACCTCGAGGCATTGGCCCAGGCGCCGCGGATCGCACCGGTGGGGGAGGCCATGATCGGGCTCTGGCGCGAACTTCAGGGTCTCCTCACCACCCAGATCGCCGCCATGGCCTCGGACGGGCAGGTGGGACCCTGGGTCGACCCGCACTCGATGGCCGCGCTACTGGTGGCGGTGGCCAACGGGTTGGTGGTTCAGGCGGCAATCGACCCCGACGGCCCGAGCGTGCCCGCGATGGCTGCACAGTTCAGCCTTCTCCTGCTCGAGGCCGGCCCCACCCAGTAGTCGAGATCCGGGCGAGCCGCCGAACTGGGTGCAGACTGGTCGGATGGAGCTGTCACCCACGGCGCGCGATCGGCTGGCCACGGCGGGCGCGGTGGTGGCCGCGCTGGCCGTGGTGGTCACCACGGTGTCGACCTGGGCGCAGCGCTACCCGCTCGACGCCGACCGGTTCGCGGCCGCCACCGCCACGGCGTTGGAGGATCCCGAGATGGTCGAGGCCCTGGCGACGGTGGTCACCGACCAGTCGGTCGACCTGGTCCTGGCCGTGTTCGACCCCCGCCAGATCCTCCCCGGACCGTTCCAGAACATCGGAGGGGGCGTCGAGGATTGGGTGCGAGATCAACTCGCCGATCGGGTGGCGTGGCTCATCGGGACCGAACGGGTCTCGGATTGGATCACCGACGCAGTACGGGCCGCGCACGGCGACGTTCTCGACCTGATGCGCCAGGGTCGCACCGACGACGGTGTGCTGGTGAGTGGCTCGGGTGCGGTGCGCCTCGACCTCACCGCCTTGTTGGCCGCGGCGCTCGACGGGCTGGCCGACCGGTCCTGGATCCCCGACATGTTCGGCGATCTCCAGACCACGCTGCGGGGCGGCCTCGACGGCTTGCGGGAGCGTGTCCTCGACCTAACCGGGGTCGATATCGGCGCCGACATCGGGACCATCGAGGTCTACGACGACGTGGCGGTGGGCGACGGTGGATGGGCGCTCCGTTCGGCCAGGGCGATCGCCGGCAATGGGCTGCCGGGCTGGGGGGTTCCGCTGGCCGGTGTGCTGGGCGCGCTCGGCGCCGGGTTGGTCAGTGCTGATCGGCGCCGACACCTTGGCCGGTTCGGGTTCGCTCTGGTGGCCGGCTCGGCGCTGGCCGCCGTCTATGTCTGGCGCCTCGGGCTCGACATCGAGCACATGCTGGTTGACCAGACCGCCCGTGGGGCGGTCGCCACCATCATCGACGAGCTTGTTCGCGCCCTGAACCTATGGCTGGCCGGGTTGGCGGTGGTGGGGGCTGGCGTGGTGCTGGTGGTCCGACAACGCACCAGCCCCCTTGTCACCGGTTGATCAGGGTCGCTGTTAGACCCCGGTCACCAAGGCCCGCTCGATCACCTCGGCCACGTCGTCGACGAGGTGGATGGTGACCGCCTCGCGGACGTGATCGGGCAGGTCATCGACGTCTTGGCTGTTGCCCTGGGGCAGGATCACCTCGGTGACGCCGGCCCGGTGGGCAGCCAGAACCTTCTCCTTCACCCCGCCGATGGGCAGCACTCGGCCGTGCAGGGTGACCTCCCCGGTCATGGCCACCTCGGGTCGCATGCGCCGACCGGTGAGGAGGCTGACCAGCGCGGTGGTCATGGTGATACCCGCCGAGGGTCCGTCCTTGGGGATGGCGCCCGCAGGGAAGTGGACGTGGAAGCGTCGGTCGAGGCTTTCCTCGATCCCGAGCTGACCGCGGTTGGCCCGAAGGTACGACAGGGCGATCTGGCCTGATTCCTTCATCACGTCGCCGAGCTGCCCGGTGAGGGTCAGACCGGGGTCGGTGTCGGGATCGAGCGCGGCCGCTTCGACGAAGAGGACGTCGCCTCCGGCCCCTGTGACGGCCAGGCCAGTAGCCACCCCGGGCACCGTGGTGCGCTCTCGGGGGTCCTCACGCAGCGAGGTGGGGCCAAGCGCCGGACGCAGGTCGTCGACGGTGATCTCGACCTGGGTGCGCTCTGGTTCTTGGACCAGCGTGCTGACGGCGCGGCGGACCAGTCGGTCGAGGCGTTGTTCGAGGCGACGAACACCTGCTTCTCGGGTGTAATCGCCGACCACCGCCCGGATCACCGACTCGTCGATGATGACCTCGTCGGGACGCAGACCGTGACGGTCGAACGAGCCCGGCAGGAGGTGACGGTTGGCGATGGCGACCTTTTCGTCCTCGGTGTAGCCCTCGATCGAAATGATCTCCATGCGGTCGAGCAGCGGAGCGGGAATGGTGTCGAGGGTGTTGGCGGTGGCGATGAACACCACCTCGGACAAGTCGAGCTCGGTCTCGAGGTAGTGGTCACGGAAGGTGGCGTTCTGGGCCGGGTCGAGCACCTCGAGCAGGGCGGCGGAGGGGTCACCTCGCCAGTCGGAGCCGACCTTGTCGATCTCGTCGAGCAGCACGACCGGGTTCATCGAACCGGCATCGATCATGGCGCGGACGATGCGGCCGGGCCGGGCCCCGACATAGGTGCGCCGGTGGCCTCGGATCTCGGCTTCGTCGCGGATGCCGCCGAGCGACATACGTACGAAGTTTCGCCCCATCGCGGCCGCCACGGATTCGCCCAGGCTGGTCTTGCCCACTCCGGGCGGACCGACCAGGGCGAGGATGGTGCCGCTGCCACGCCGGGCACGGCGAGGTGCGGGCGGGGCCGGTAGATCGTCGGACTCATCGCTTCGTCCACCGTCTTGGTCCACGACCTGGTCGTTGGCTGCGGATGACTCCGCCAGGGAGGCATCATCGTCGACAGCACGCTCGGTTCGGAGCTTGCGCACCGCCAGGAACTCGACAATCCGCTCCTTGACCGGATCGAGACCGAAGTGGTCGGCATCGAGTCGTTCACGGGCCGAGCCGAGATCGATGTGGTCGTCGGTACGGGTGGTCCAGGGGATCTCGAACACCGTTTCGAGCCAGGTGCGGATCCAGCCCGCCTCCATGCTCTGGTCGCCGGTGCGTTCGAGACGCTCCAGCTCCTTAATCGCCGCGTCGGCCACCACTTGGGGTAGCTCACCGGCGTCGATGCGGCGGCGGTACTCGGCCAATTCGTCGTCGTCACCATCGCCAAGCTCGGCCCGGATGGCGGCCAGTTGCCTACGCAGGATGGCCTCACGCTGACCCTTTTCGAGGTCGCCGGAGACCTCCTCGGCGATGTCGTGGTGCACCTTGGCCTCGGCGAGGGCCTCTTCGGCCCACTCGACGGCCAAGCGGATACGTTCCTCGACATCGATCGTGTCGAGCAACTGACGGCGGCGCTCGTCGCCCAGATCGGGCCACCAGCCCATGGTGTCGGCCAGTGCGCCAGGATCGTCGACGTCGAGGACCGCCGCGAATCGACGCCCCCCCATGAGGTCGAGCAGTTCCTGGGCCACGACGCGATAGCGGATCGCGAGAGCCCGGGCCTCGGCGCTTGGTTCAGAAGCCGGGAGCTCATCGACGGCCACCCGCAGAATGTTGTTGTCGTCGACCTCGCCTCGCCCGATGCGAACTCGGCGCAGTGCGCGCAGAACCACCCCTTGGCTACCGCCGGGGAGCATGCCGCGCTGTTCGATGCGGACCACCACCCCCACCGAGCCGAAGACGCCGTCGCGCTGGGGAACGGCGACGAGCTCGTCGCCGGTTTCGGCGCTGCCGACGACCTTTTGGGCGTCATCGCTGCTGGTCGAGACGGTGACGACCATCTCGGGGAAGAAGACCTCGGTGGGCAGGGGCAGAAGGGGCAGAGTTCTCGTAGCGGTGGACAAAATGATCCTCCAGGAGGGGTCCGATGCTGGCATTGCCGCCATTACATCGTTACAGTCATGTACATGCAACGCCGCCAGCCGGGTGATATTCCCTCACCCGGTTCATCCTCTGACCCGTCTCCCGAACCCGAGTCGATCCCGGTCATGACCCGCCTCCGCGGCAACGAGCGGGAGGTTCTGGACCTGTTGATCGACGGGGGCATCGCCCGCAGCCGCAGCGAGGCTCTGGCCTGGTGTGTCCGGCTGGTGGTCCAGCACGAGGGCGAGTGGCTGGAAGAGCTGAGGATCGCCTCGATCCGCGTGGCCGAGGTCAGGCGTCGCGGCCCGGCCTGCTGATCTGCACCCCTGAACGGTTGGCAGGAACCGCCTTGCGGCCCGTACCCCTCGCCGCGGCCGGTCGAGTGTCGCAGGGGGTGCGTAAGGTCAAGGCGTGATCGATCACGTCGAAACCGTCAGCTATGGGCGCCCGGCCACCGAGGTTTTGAGGCGCGCGATCGCGCAAGCCAAAGCGGCTGGTCCGCTGCATCCGGTCACAGTCGTCGTCGAGTCGAACCTGGTGGGGTTGTCGCTGCGCCGTCTCCTCGGGTCGGGTGCGCTCGACGGCTCCGGGGTCGCCAACGTCAACTTCCTCACCCCATTCCACCTGGCCGAGTTGCTGGCCCCTAGTCCCCACGACGACGGCCAACCGCTCACCAACCCGGTGCTCGCCGCCGCGGTCCGTCGAGTCCTACGCGACCAGCCGGGGCCGTTGGCTTCGGTGGCCGAACACCCCGCCACCGAAGCAGCCGTCGCAGCTTTGTATGCCGACCTCAGCCACGTATCGCCGGCCACCCTCGACCACTTGGAGCAGGCGGGGGGTATAACCACGGTGTCGGTCGGGCTCCATCGGGCTGTGGCCGGACATCTGGCCGGACTCACCGGCGAGGCCGAGTTGGCGTGGGCGGTTGCCAACCGGGCCGACCTGGCCGACCAAGGCCACCGGATCGGCACTCTGATCTGGTTCCTGCCCGGTCCTTTGACGGCATCGCTCGAGCGGGTGATGCGCGCCACGACTTCGGCCTTCCCCTCGGTGGTCATCACTGCGCTCACCGGCGACGCCGATGCCGACACTGCGGTGGTCGACCTCGCCCGACGATTCGGTCTCGACCTCGAACATCGAGGTCAGGCAAGTGGGGGAGACACGGGTGCGCTCATGATGCCCCACGCCAGCGATGTGATCTCGGTCTCAGACCCTGACGAAGAGGTGCGGGCCGCGCTGCGGTGGGTGATGCAACTTGCCGACGACGGCGTCGCTCTCGGTCGCATCGGGATCTTCTTTCCCACTGCTGATCCCTACGCCAGGGTCATCCGCCAGCATCTGTTCGATGCCGGGATCCCCGGGAACGGCCCCTCCCATGGGCGCCTGGCCGACAGCGCCGTGGGCCGTACCCTCGTCGCCGCCCTCGAGCTGCCTTCTCAACAGTGGCGCCGCGACCGGGTGATGGCCCTGGTGGCGACCGCGCCGGTTCGCAACGGCGACGAACCGGTTCGGCCTGGCTCGTGGGAGACCCTCTCTCGAATGGCAGGGGTGGTTCAGGGCCTCGGAGACTGGAGTCGCAAGATTGCGGGTCGCCGTATGCACCTCGCCGAGCGTCGCCACCGGATCGAAGCCGCGGCCAGCGGGGTGGAGCCCGGTTCCTACGACCCCACGGTTGGCCATCCCGTCCTCGACGACCACCAACAGCGTCAGATGGCGACGTTGATCCGTGAAGACGCCGACCTGGTCGAGCTCGGGGCCTTTGTCGAGGCACTGGCCGACCGGGTCGGCGCGGTCGTCGACGCGCGCACATGGCACGCCAAGGTCGAAGCAGCCCGGGTCCTGTTGGTGCACCTGCTCGGATCCGAATCGCGGCGGGTCCACTGGCCCGAGCCCGAACAAGAGGCCGCCACCCAGGTTCTCGACGTGTTGTCCCGGCTGTCGTTGCTCGACGAGCTCGATCCCGAACCGTCCCATGCGGTGTTCGTCCGGGCCCTGACCGCCGAGCTCGAAGTGGGGCGTGGTCGCGAGGGCCGCTTCGGAGAAGGGGTGATGTACGGGCCATTGTCGGGGGCTCCCGGCCACGACCTCGACGCCGTAGTGGTGCTCGGACTCGCTGAGGGACTCTGCCCGGCCCGCCGCCGCGACGACTCGCTGTTGCCCGACACCGCCCGGGCCCTGGCCCCGGCAGGCGAACTCCCTCTGCGGGCGGCCAACCTCTCCGACCAGCACCGCAGCCTGCTGGCCGCTTTGGCATCGGCCCCGCCAGAGCGGCGGCTTCTCCTCTATCCCCGCGGAAGCCAGCGCAGCAACCACAAGCATCTACCGTCGCGCTGGTTGCTCGATTCGGTGTCGGCCCGCGCCGGGCGGCGGATCTACAGCAACGACTTCCACAAGCTGGGCGAACCCCTCATCCAAACGGTGGTCTCTCATGCCACTGGTGTTCGCAGCGCCCCGGTGCCACTGAGCCTCGCTGAGCGTGATCTGGGCGATCTGGCCACCCGCCGTCACCGAGGTATCAGCCCTCATGGTCACCCCGGGGTGTCCCCGGCGGCAGGCCGTGGCATGCGTGCTCTCGCCGCCCGGTTGTCGAGCGAGTTCACCGCCTGGGACGGCAACCTGGCGGGCCAGTCCATTCCCAGCCCCACTCGCGACGGCGCACTTCTTTCGGCCACGGGGCTAGAGGGGTGGGCCACCTGCGGCTTCCGCTACTTCCTGAGCCACGTGCTCGACCTCAGCGACCGCGACGACCCTGAACGAATCCACCGGGTCCAGGGCCACGATCGAGGCACCGCGGTTCACGAGATCCTCGAACGCTTCTTCCTGGAGGTGCTGGCCGAGGGGCCGCCTGACCCCGACACCGAATGGACTCCGGCCCAACGGCGCAGGGCCGCTGAGATCGCCGTCGAAGAACTCGATGCTTTGGAACAGAAGGGACGAACGGGAAGGCCGGTGCTCTGGCGGCTCGAACGGGAACGGCTGTTGCGACTCGTCGACACGATTCTCGACGTCGACAACGTCGCTCGCGCCGAGCGGCGGGCCACCCCCGAGCGAGTCGAGCTGCCCTTTGGCCTCGACGGCGCCGGCCCGGTCACGATCACGATGGCCGATGGTCGTTCCGTGCAGTTCAGAGGCAAGGCCGACCGGGTCGACCGCACCGAAGCCGGACACCAGATCGTGCTCGACTACAAGACCGGCGGAGGCAAGAAGTTCGACAAACTCCACCTCGATCCGTTCAACGGGGGCACCACGCTTCAGCTGGGGCTCTACGCCGAAGCTGCCCGTCAGCGCCTCGGCCGACATGACGCTGCGGCCTACTACTGGATGGTCGAGCAGGCCGGTCCCTCTGCCTTTCTCGGCTATCACTGGACCGACGCTCTCCACGGCCGATTCCTCGAAGTGGTGGGGGCCATGGTCGAAGGCATCGACGGCGGGGTCTTCCCGTTGGTGCCCGGCGACTTCGACAACTTCCGCAACAGCTACGACAACTGCCGGTACTGCGACTTCGACCGCCTGTGCCCCGCTGACCGTGGTGATTACGCCGAGGCCAAGGTCGATGCTCCCCAACTACGGGTCCGTAACCGGCTCGTTCCGGCCGAGGCCGACACCGAGTCAACCATCGTGGAGGTCGACCAGTGAGCTCGACCCCGCTCGACCAGGCAGCGCGCGACACCATCTCGCGCCTTGGCCTCGATCGCACCCTCTTTGTCGAAGCGGGGGCGGGCACGGGCAAGACCACCCAGCTGGTCGATCGCATAGTGAACCTGGTGATGAACGGCGGTGTCCGCCTGTCGGCGGTGGCCGCCATCACCTTCACCGAAGCCGCGGCGTCCGAGCTACGCAGCCGCGTCCGCGACGCCTTCGAGACGCTGGCCGCCGAAAGCCCCCATAGCGCTATTCGGGAACGTGCCGCCGAAGCGCTCGCCGAAGCCGACCTCGCCGCGATCTCCACCCTGCACGGATTCGCCCAACGCATCCTCAGCGAGCATCCGACCCATTCGGGGCTCCCGCCTCGGATCGGGGTTCTCGACGAGGTCAACTCGTTGGTCGAGCGGGCCGACCGTTGGGAGCGCTTCATCGACCGCCTCTACGACGATCCAGCCCACGAAGAGCTGCTGGTGCGTGCCGAAGCACTGGGCATCGCGGTCGAGTCGGCCTACACCGGCCAGTCGTCGCTCGAAGGCGTTGCCGCCATGCTCAACCAGAGCTGGGACCGACTCGGACCGGTGGCAAACCAGCAACATCCACCTTTGCCACCTCTCGACTTCGGTCCTTTCGAACGCGCAGTGGCCGAACTCGCCGAGCTTCCGACGCTGTGCACCGACCCCGCCGACAAGTTCTTCGTCAAGCTCACCGACCTCATTCCGCGGGCCAAGGCGGCAACGGCCTACAACGATCACCTCGACAAGCTGCGAGCGATGAGTGAGCTAACCGAGAAGTGGGGCCCCGGCAACGGCGGAGCGAACAGCGCCTGGGCCATCCCGGTCAAAGAAGCCAAAGCCCGCGTGGGGGCGGTTGGCGACGCCTGTAGCGAAGTGCTCAGTGCCGCGTGCCACGAGGTGCTGATCCGTTTGGTCACCCTCATCGCCGCCGAACTGGTGGCCAGCGCCGAAGCCCGTCGTGTCGAAGGTCGCCTCGAATTCCACGACCTGTTGGTGTTGGCTCGCCGGTTGCTCACCGACAAGCCTGCCGCCCGGGCTGTCCTACACGACCGCTACACCCACCTGCTGCTCGACGAATTCCAGGACACCGACCCTCTCCAGATCCATCTGGCGGTGCTCATCGCGGCTGCGATCACCGGTGAAGGCCCCGCCCCGATGTGGCACGAGGCCGAGGTCGACCAAGGTCGCCTGTTCTTCGTTGGCGATCCCAAGCAGTCGATCTACCGCTTTCGTCGGGCCGACATCGAGCTGTTCCTGGCCTCCCGGAACCGTTTCGGCGTCGGCGACGCACTGCAACGCCTGTCGACCAACTTTCGAACCGTGGCGCCGGTACTCGACTGGATCAACGCCGTCTTCGACCACCTCATGCCCACCGAGATCGAGGGCCGACAACCGGCTTACGTTGCCCTCGACGCCCATCGAGGTCCCTCCCCGACGGCCGATCATCGGCCCCTCCTGCTCGGCGGCCCCCGAACCGAAGGCACCGCAGCCCAGATCCGCGCCGCCGAGACCGCCGATGTGGCGTCGGTGGTCGCCGACATCCGTGACCACCCCGAACGCTGGCCGGTCGGCGACGGCGCGGACGGCTTCCGCCCCGCATCCTTGGGCGATGTCACCATCCTGATCCCCACCCGCACCGAACTGCCCGCCTTGCAGACCGCGTTGTCCGAACTCGATCTGCCCCACCACCTGGCCACCGGCACCCTGATATTCCAGAGCCAGGAGGTACGTGATCTGCTGTCGGTGCTCGGCGCCGTCGACGACCCCTCCGACGAGCTGATCCTGGTCTCGGCGTTGCGTTCCCCGTTGTATGGCTGCAGCGACGCCGACCTCTTCACCTTCCACCAGGCCGGAGGACGCTGGGATCTGCGGCGCGAACCCCCTATCGGTCTTGATCCCGCTCACCCCGTGGTCGAGGCCTTGGCCCATCTTCGTTCGCTGTGGGAACAACGGTGGTGGGTCCGCCCGTCAGAGCTGTTGAGCGCCGTGATCGCCGAGCGTCGAGCGGCGGTGGTGGCTTTCGGAGGGCGCGAGCCCGAAGAGTCGTGGTCGCGCCTGCGGTTCATCGTCGACCAGGCATTGGCCTTTGAAGAGGCCGGGGGTGGCGACCTTCGCTCCTTCCTGCGTTGGGCTGCGCTCCAGGGTGACGAAACCATCACCGTTCACCAACCGGTGGGCGCCGACGGGGCCAGCAATGCCGTATCGATCATGACCATCCACGGATCCAAGGGTCTGGAGTTCCCCATAACCATCCTGTCCGGCACCTCGGCTCGGCCGCCGGCGATCCGTGGCCCGATCGCGGTGTTCGACGGGGAGGAGTGGCCCGAGGTCCACCTGAAGAAGGGCCAGTCCACCAATCGGGCAGCCGACCTCCTCAGCACCGAACAAGAGATGGCCAAGCACGAGCGCATCCGCCTGTTGTATGTCGCCACCACCCGGGCGCGTGACCACCTAGTGGTGTCGGCCTATCACAAGGTGTCCAGCCGGGGAGGCAACGATTCGTTCGGGCATCAGGTTTGGGAAGCAGCCCAGGAAGCTCCAGAGCTATGGCGTTCCCATCCGGGAGCGACCGACGAGATCGCGTCCACCCCTGGCGATGCGGCACCCGAGCCATCAGTACTCGATCCGGCAGTATTCGATCCGGCAGTAATAGAGCCGGCAGTAATAGAGCCGGCAGCATCCGCCGC
>CAZEFG010000049.1:0-11726 GCA_964511355.1 uncultured Iamiaceae bacterium | reverse complement strand
CTTCGTGGCGACGGCCCACTGGCCCTTGGCGACGTGACGCTCGCTGGCATTGACAACTCGAAGCCGGGAGACACGATGACGGTCGGTGCGGTGAGCCTCGTGAACACGAGCGATGCCGATGTGGAGCTGATCTCGATCGAGGTGCTGGAGCTGGCGGGCGCCGAGTTGATCGGGCTCGGTATCGAACCGTCGGGCGTGAACGAGGATGGAGTGACCGACCGTTGGCCAGTGCCGGGCCTCCTGCAAGGCGATGCACTGACTGGGACGGTGGTGAGCCCCGACACGCTCATGCACGTGGTGATCCGCATGCGTGCCGTCACCGTGCCCGCGTACGCTCGCGGCCTTCGAGTCCGATACCGATGGCGAGGTCGACTGCACGAAGCCACCGGCGAGGTCGAGTACCCGATGGAGTGCGATCCCGAGCAGTATCTCTGTTGACGGGAGCACCCTCGTGGTTTGCGGCTCTACGCGACTGAGCTGGGTGCCGGCCTCGGATTCTGCGAACGGTGAGGGTAGGGCCACCATTCCTTCAGGCGCGATCAGCGGCGCCCGCAGAAGGAGGAGCCCCCACAGCGAGGATTTCGCAGGCGAAGGCAACCGAGCCACTCCGCACTCACCGTCAACCAGAACACCCCTTGGCAATCCATGTCATCAAGCGAGATCGCTCGACCCCACCACCAAACTGCTATGCCCCCGATCAGCAGTGCCAGATTCAACACGATGGCGATCCACGAGCCTCGCCATGGCTCGCGAGTTCGCATGGTCGCTCGGGTATCCGATGCGCCCAAGATCGATACACGCGTCCCGGCCATGCTCCATGTGGAGCGAAGGTCGACACCGTTGGACATGCCGATCAGTGGATCGGCCACCCGGGCGGGTGAGCCGCCGCATCCACACTGACCATCCCGGCGAGTTGGTCCGCGACGTGAAGGTGGGCTCGCCTGCGCTGGCGCAGATTTCGTCCGTAAGAACGCTTGCGTCGCCCAGGAACCGCAATTACGGTCTCGCTCGAGATTCAGAATCTCAGCAAATCGGCAAAGGTCGATCTGGCGTGTCAGACGGGGGAACGGGTGGAAGTTGACGTCAAGAGTCGCGTGGCGGAGCCACGACGGCGCGTGCGATCCCGCTTGTTGGTCGGGTGCCTCAGCGCCCTCGTGATGGTCGGCTCTGCCTTCGGTCCGGTGCAGCCCGTCGCAGCGGCCCGATCGCCGCTTCACCCAGCGGGAGGGATCCAGCAGTTCTGCCAGCCAGCGAACCCACCGCTCATGGGCGTCGGACTGTGCGACTACGGCGAGGTTTGGGTGTACTACCCATACGCCAGCTCGGGAAATTTCTACCATCCTCGAGGCCATCTCGATTGCTACTACTTCTTCCAGTTCACGGCGTCCGACACCACGGACTTCGTGACCATGCCCAATCACCAGAACCCCTTTGGCGGGGTCGAGATGCCCACTGCTGCTTCCCGCTGGTCGATCACCACCGGGAGCACGTCCTCAACGGCACTTCCACCGTGGAAGTGCGATCCACACTTCCGCGTGATCGGCACCAACGGACCGATCGGTGGCTTCAAGCCCGTTCCTGCCCATGGTCGGACGACGAGCGATGTCAAGACGTTCACCCAGGCAAACACGCCCGTGGGGGTCGAGATCAGGCTCCGCGTGCAGGACTACGACGGCGTTACGCGCTACACCTACCTGCGCGCCGACATCGGCCAGCGGGTCGGATACATCACAGCGGCACCGCCACCGCCGCCGCAGACATGGACACCACCCACCACGACCCCTCCGCCCCCGCCATGTGACCCCTCCTGTTGCTGCTAAGCGTGCTTACAGCTTTTCGCTAGATTCCAGTCGCCTCGTCACCCACACGGTGACCAGCCCGTGAAGGGGCCACTGCGCTGCAAGGGCCCCTTGTCGCGTCGCCCAGCCGTTCGGGCTTGACTCACAGATGCCGGTAAGCCCCGTCGGGCCCGCGAGAAGATTTGATCAGTCTGACAGCGCGACGAGTGGCATGGCGGAGGCGGTGAATCCGGCCGCTCCGCCGAGTACGAGAATCCGGTCGCCGGCGTCGACTCGTCCGGACTCGAACGCCAACGACAACGCAAGGGGCACGCTGGCGGCGGCGGCGTTGCCGTAGGTGCCGACGATGGTCATGAAGCGGTCGAACGGAATCTCGGCACTCTCGGCGATCTCCTCCATCTTGGCGATCGACGCCTGATGGGGGACCACCAAGGCAACGGTGTCGGCCTCCCAGCCGAGGGCCTTACGAGCCTCGGCCGCCACCCGGGGGATCATCTCGCCCGCCAGGCGCATGATGGTGGAGCTGTCGCTGACGAAGTGGGCCGCGCTCACATCGCGTCCCATCATGCTCCCGCCAGAACGGATGATCGCCGCCTCCCAATGATGGCCGTCGCTCTGGAAGGTCCCTTCACCGACCGCGGCGATGCAGCCATCTGTGCGTGGCACGACGACGGCGGCCGCTCCCGCATCGCCAAGCGTGAGCCCACCGAGCAACGACGTGATCCGGTCGCCGTCGGACACAACCGTCTGCACGAACGGCGACAGGACCTCTCCCGTCGCCACGACCGCGACCTGTGATCTGCCGGCACGCAACATGGTGGCGGCAATGTCGAGCCCCTCGACGAAGCTGTTGCACGCGTTCTTCACGTCGAACACACGAGCATTCACACACCCGGTGAGCACCTGCACCCGGTTGGCGGTGGCCGGCTCGGCGACGTCGTGGGATGCCGACGCGAAGATCAGCAGATCGACTGCTTCGGGATCGATGCCGCTTCGTTGGAGCGCGGTGGTGGCCGCGGCAGCCGCCAGGTCGGAAGGGTACTGGCCTTCCGCAGCCCAACGGCGCTCGGTGACGCCGGTGAGCAATTCGAGCAAGCCCGGACGCAGCAGCCGGCGGCCGTTCTCGTCGACGAACCGCTCGGCAAGCTCCTCGGAGGTGACGACGCGAGCCGGGAGCTCGTGCGCCAGTCCCGCGACGGCGACTGGCGGGCCGTCGAAGGCATCCATGGGCAACCCGTGCTCTGCTCTGCCACTCTCCGCCATCTGCGGGCCCCTCTGGACGCAACGACTATGCTTGAGAGAGATCTTACGACGATCGAGCGGACCCACGGAACCGATGGAGCGACGCTGAAATGATCACGCTCCTCGACCAGCTCGAGGCTTCCGCCAACACCTCGACGTCACTGTCATTCGGGTCGGTCGCCAGCGAGCGTGTCGCGTTCTCCCGGATCTGGTCGGATTCCCAGATCTCCGCCGGCTGGATGTCTGCCCGACACGGCGACGGCGAACCGATCGCCATGGTGCTCAACGCCTCCCAGGCGTGCCTCACAGCGTTGTTCGGCGCGTGGCGGGCCGGGCTCACCGTCCTATCCCTCCCCGATCCGTCACGCATGGCCGCCGACCCGTACGCCGCTTTGCTCGACCAGCTCGCGGCGACCCACGGTCGGCTCGACCTCCTCGCGGACCCAGCCAACATGGCTTCCCTTCCCGAGACGAGCTCGGTCGAGACCCATCGCTTCGAGGCCACGACAGCTGGTGGACCTGGCAAGCGACGAGAGTCGGTTGGCTCGTTCATCCAGTACACATCGGGGAGCACCCGAAAACCTGCTGGCGTGGTGCTCGACCTGACTGCGATGGCAGCCGGCATCGCCGGGATCGTCGACCGGATCGGGAGCTACCTCCCCAACGGCACCGGAGGAGCACGGGTGTGCTCGTGGCTGCCGTTGTCCCACGACATGGGGCTCGTCGGGGGCTGCCTCACTGCCATCGTCGGCGGAGGCGACACGCCGGAGGGCATCGGCACGCTCCTCATCGAACCAGCGGCGTTCGTGCGTCGGCCCACGGTGTGGCTCAGGAGCTGTGCCGAGTTCGGTGCGTCGATCACCTTGTCGTCGGCGCACGGCCTCGACCTGGCCACCCGGACCGCTTCGAAGTTGCAGGGCATCGACCTATCGAGCATCGAAGCCATCCTGGTCGGTGGCGAGATGATCCGACCCGAGACCCTCGACAGCTTCGCCAGCGCATACGCCCACCAGGGTTTGCGCCGCTCCGTGCTGCGGCCTGCCTACGGCTTGGCGGAGAACACCCTTGCCGTCACCATCGGCCAGCCCTCCGACGAACCGAACCATCGGCCTCAACCACCAACGTCGGAGGATCGGTGCGGCGAGCAGCGCCCGATCGTGTCGTGTGGTCCCGCTGTGGCGGGCACCGAAGTGCGCATCGCCAGCCCCGATGCAGAGGGAATCGGCGAAATCGCCATCCGTGGCGCGTCCCTCTTCACCGGCTACACCGGCGAGCGCACGGCGCGCTACGACGACGGTTGGTACCTCACCGGGGACCTGGGCTTCATGGTCGGCGACGAGCTCCACCCCATTGGACGACGCGACGACATGCTCGTCGTACGAGGCATGAACCTCATGCCCTCTGACATCGAGGCAGTTATCGCCGACGAACTCGGTCCTGTCTGTCGCAACGTGGCGGCAGTCCAATCCGGGCCTGGCTACGCCGTCATCATCGAGACACGCACTCCCGCGCCCGTGATGGATTCAGCTGCGACGCTTCGTTCGCTGTGCGTCCGCCAGGTGGGGATCGGCCCGGACCGAATCATCGTGGTCGGCAAGCGAGGCCTTCCGATCACCACCAGCGGAAAGGTCCAGCGATCTGCTGCCCGCACTCAGCTGCTCGCCGGAGAACTTGCCATCGTCGATGAGCGCTCCCTCGCAATCGAACATGCCTAGACCACCGCGACTTTTCCTCCCGGAGCACCAGACATGAACAGCGCTTCTGCACCGCCCCTGGCGGAGATGCTCTCTCCCCTCGAGACCATGACCGGCATCGAGAACATTCAGACCGACGTGCCGCTCAAGGAGCTCGGCATCGACTCGATCGACGTGCTCGAGTGGATCTTCATGCTCGAGGACCGACTCGAGATCGACGCCGACGAGATGATGGGAGACTTCGGCGAGGTGAAATCCTTCGGCGACCTCACCTTGCAGGTGCTCTACGACGCGCTCGTCGCGGTCGCGCAGACCGAACACCCGACCGAAACGGCATAGCCACCGCTTCATGCCCGACATCGACCTGGCCGGAACCGCCCGTCTCACCTGGGACTACCGATCGACGTCGCCGACCATTCGGCGACTGTACGATCAAGCGAGCGCGCCCCCGTGGTCGGCAAACGACCTGGACTGGAGCCGCGACGTCGATCCGGGAGCCGAACCGCCGGCTGCCTTGGGTCGCGAGCTTCGGAGTGATCGGTTGCCGTTCGGCCACGACGAGCAGCGCAGGAACCAAGTGCTCTGGCACGTGCAGGCATGGATGCTCTCTCAGTTGCTCCACGGCGAACAAGGGGCGCTGTTGGTGGCCGCTCGACTGGTCGAGCAGCTGCCGGAGCTCGACCACAAGCTATGCGCAGCAGCCCAGACCCTCGACGAAGCGCGCCACGTCGAGGTGCTGTCGCGCTACCTCGATCAGAAGGTGCAGATCAGCTACAGCCCGAGCCACGACCTCGAGTCGGTGCTGATCGACATCGTCGGTCAGTCCGACTGGGACCTCATCTTCCTCGCCATGCAGGTCATCGTCGAAGGTGTGGCGCTGGGAACCTTCGGCGCGTCGAGGTTCATGCTCACCGAGCCGTTGGCCCAAGACATGATCGGCCGGATCCTGCGCGACGAGGCCCGCCACGTCGCCTTCGGGATGACAGCGCTGCACGACACCATCGCCGAGCTCAGCAGTCGGGAGCTAGCCGTGCGGTACGACCTGGTCAAGACCACCCTCGCCGCCATGCGGACACGGTTCACCCTCGATGAGGTCTATGAACGGTTTGCGCTCGACAGCGATGACGTCGCCGGCGGTGCGTCGTTCGTTGCGGCGTACCGAAAGCGTTGCCTGTCGCGCGTCCCTCCCCTGCTGCAGCGCCTCGGCATCTGGGACGATCAGATCGCGTCGTTGCTCGATCGTGAGCCATCCGTCGGTGCGGCATGACATGGATCTGAGCGTTCTGTTCTTCGGCGACTCCAACCAGGCCGATGCCACGGCCCACTGCGATCTCGTTCTCGACGTGTCGCGCCGCGCCGACCAGCTCGGCCTCCATGCCATCTGGTTGCCCGAACGCCACCACCACGTCTTCGGCGGGCCGTTCCCGAACCCATCGGTCATGGCCGCCGCGGTGGCCGCAGTGACCAGCACCATCCGAGTCCGGGCCGGAAGCGTCGTGTTGCCGTTGCATCAGGCCGTTCGGGTTGCTGAGGAGTGGTCGGTGGTCGACGCGCTGTCCCACGGTCGGGTGGACATCGCGTTCGCCACCGGATGGAACCCCGACGACTTCACGCTCGCTCCAACGGCATTTGACGACCGCCGAGCGAACACCATCGCGGAAATCGACGTCGTTCGTCGTCTGTGGGAGGGCGAGTGCATCGAGTTGCCGAACGGGCTCGGCGACACGATCGAGGTCCGCACATTCCCGCGACCGGTGCAACAGAGCCTCACCCCGTGGCTCACATGCACCGCATCGCCTGCGGGGTTCGAGACCGCAGGATCGGGCGGGTTCAACGTGTTGACCGCATTGCTTCATCAGACGCCGGAACAGCTCGGGCAAAACATCGAGCGATATCGGAAGGCGCGAGCTGAATCCGGTCATTCAGGGCTTGGCACGGTCACGCTCATGCTCCACACGTTCGTCGGCGAATCCGAAGACCACGCTCGCGATGCCGTTCGCGAACCGCTCACTGCCTACCTCAGCTCGTCCGCCGACCTGTGGAGCGTGTCGCTTCCGAGCCTCGGACGACTCGACGGGTTCAAGGCGAAGCTGGTGATGGATCTGGCGATCGAGCGCTACACCAGCACGGCTGGACTCGTCGGCACGGTGGAGTCCTGCGCTACGACCCTGGAGCGGATGAGCGAGGCCGGCGTCGATGAGATCGCTTGCCTCGTCGACTTCGGCCTCGCGCCATCTGACGTGCTCGAAGGAGTCGAGCGGCTCGGTGAACTGGCCGGGATCGCTGGAAGGCAAGGGCCTCGGTGAGGGGGTCCCCCGTCTTCGTCGTCTCGACCGGACGGTGCGGATCGACCCTGATCAGCAATGCCCTGCGCCTCCATCCCGCGGTGCTCAGCGTTTCGGAGTTCATCTCCTCACTGGGCCCACACGCGTTCTCCGGGTCGGTCGACGTGCTCACCCAGGTGACCGAACCAGATCCACACGTCGGATGGCTGATCCGCCATGAGCTCGAGTACCCCGAGGTGCTCTACCCCTTCGGTCGGGGCAGCTTCGCCAGATCCACCGGCGTTCCACCACTGCTGACCACCACGCTTCCGCACCTCGAACCCAACGTGTCCGAGGCCGAGCAGCTGTTTCGGGAGCTGACTGGCAGCATCGGAGCGCAGCTCGAAGATGCCTCGCCAGCCGAAGGCTATGCGGCGGTGTTCGAATGGTTGCGCCGCCGATATGAGGCGGACGTGTGGGTCGAGCGATCCGGAGGAAGCCTTCGGTTACTACCCAAGATCCTGGCTGCCTTCCCCACCGCACGCTTCGTGCACATCTACCGCGACGGTTGGGCGACGGCACAGTCGATGAGCCGACACAACGGCTTCCGACTCGCCATCCTCGTCCGCAAGCTCACGGCGAGGCTGGGGCTCGACCCGTTCCTCGACCCCGTACGGGACTGGTCAGCCGAGGCCGAGCAACTCGATCCGTCATTGCGGCGCCTTTTGCCGGATCGCTTCTCGGCGAGCGCATTCACCGACCACGACTGGCGCGTCCGAGACTTCGCTCTGCTCTGGTCGGGCCTCGTCTCCACGGGCGTCAAGACCCTGTCCGAGCTTCCCGAGGACCGAGTTCTGCACCTCCACTACGAGACGGTCCTCCGGCAGCCCGAGGCCGAGATGGAACGGCTCGGCACCTTCGTCGTCGGCCGTGCCGACCCCTCTTGGGTTCACGCGGCCTCGACCCTGGTCGATCCCCCACGGCGATCACGCCCATCCGACCACGACTCGAAGCCCACGGCGGCGCAGCGGTGGCTCCAGGGCGGCGAGGACGCCCTGGCCGGCCACCGCCTGTTGGAACAAGACGACCCATCGATGTCCAGAGCAACCAGGAGCTCCTAGAGAATGAACGACGATCAAGTGTTTGCCCTCGCAGTCGTGTTCGGCGACAACCTGAGAACAGCGCTGCTGCAACGCGACACGATCGAGGTACCGGCCGAGAAACCCTGGCAGAAGCCCACAACCAAGTCCGCCTCGAAGTGGATCGAGCTTCCCGCGGCACGATCCGCCAGCCCCGATGAGATCTTCACGGAACACCCAGAGCTCACCTTCATGTGTGTGGTCGAAGAAGGGGGCCTTCGCACCGTCGACGGTGACGACATCGACCTGGACTGGGGCTGCATCGCCGCATGGTGCCCAGGTCCCGACGGGCCGGTGCGCTTGCGCATCCCGCCGTTCGACGTTGCTGACTCTGGCCACTTCGACCGGCTTCCCGAGATTCCCGGGGCCACAGCCATGGTTCAGTTCACCCTCGAAGACGGTCCATTCGGCGACCTCGACTACCTGATGCGCATCGTCGACGGCCGGATCGAGGCAGTTGAATCGGCGTGGTCGGCGGATGCCCAGGTGTTCATCACCTCGCAATGGACCACCTACCTCGAGCTGCGGCTCGCCAGAGCCGACCCGATGGAGGCGGCCGGCCGCTCGGCGATCAAGGGCGAGATGGCACGGCTCAGCGTCGTGGCCGGGATCATGGAGTCCGAACCATTCGTGACGGCCCGTCGCGAGAACGCAGCGATGATGACCGCCCTGATCGACTTCGGTGCAGCGGCTCCGGCCGAGTTGACCATGGATCGGATCCGCCAATGGAGGAAGACACAGTGAGCTCCCCAACCGAGCTGACATCAGGACGCCTCGTTGAGTTCTGCGACGGCATCGTCGAAGCCGGCCAGCTGGCCATCGGGGTCCAGATCTCGATCCGGTGTGGGGGCAAGGAACTGCGCCTGACCCGCGGGACTGGCGGCACCGGCCGCGCGCTAGTCCCCGAATCTCGCCTCCGCGTCTATTGCGCAGGCAAACCGATCACTGCATTCGCGCTCACCCGGCAATTGGTCGTGCACGGGATTGATCTAGACGAACCGATCGGCGACCACCTCGGCGACACCCTGGCGGGCTACCCGCCTCACGTCGCCCGCTACACGTTCATCGAGCTGCTCTCGCACGCGACCACCATGACCAATCCGGTCGGGAAGAAGATCATCCGCGCTCCCGACAGTGCCCTGTCGCAGTTGATGATCGAGGGTGTATCCCGCACCGCAACTGGAGGCATCGGCTACAGCGAGATCGCCTCGTGGCGACTGCTGTGCTGGGCGGTCGAGGCGATCACCGGACGTCCAGCGGAAGAGATCATCCGTGGGGAGATCCGCGACAGCATCGGCCTCCAGCACACCACCGTGGGAATGACAGAGGAGGTAGCTGCAACCGCGATCGTCGAGCCGAACGTGACGCTACAGCACGGCGAACGAATCCCCATGTTGGCCGAGGTCACGCCGAGGCGTCTTGGCTACTTCGAACCCGGCGTCGGCACCATGTCCACGGCGTCGGACCTGTCCCGGTTCTACGAGTGGACGATGAACCCGGTCACACCGGACGGCACGACCGACCCGACGTCAGTGGCGCTCCTCAAGCGTATGAGAACGCACCGGCGGGAGCGTCTCCACGACGCAGGCTTCCTGCGCGACTGCACGTTCGGGCTCGGCCTGATGGTCGAGCTCGAAGACCATCACTACGGGCGCTCGACGAGCCCGGAGGCCTATGGGCACTCCGGACTGATCGGAACGGCATTCGGATTCGCAGACCCTGCGGCTGACCTCGCCGTCGGCGTGGTGCTTGTGGGCATCACCGACGAGGAGTCGACCGGCACATATCTCCGGCCGACCCTCGTCGACAACATCGTTCGCACCGTCGAGGGCTAGGCAGGCTTCAGCAGCAGCAGGATGGATCGCACGCCGGAGGCGGCGGCGACCAGGGAATTGTCGTCGTCGGCGGGGGCGGCGGGGCCGTGACCACTGGGACGACGTTCAGTGAGTAGTGCTTCTCCTGCCCAATTGGGATGGTCATCTGATACCAGGTCCCCGGCGATGCCGACAGTGCAACACGCACGTCGAGGTAGCGGACCCACTCGCTACCTCGGTAGTCGAAGAATCTCGTTTCGTTGATGAAGCGAGAGTCCGGCGGGGTGTTCTGCCACGGGGTCACCGTCGTGCCGTTGCTGGCACGCAACCTGAACTGGTGTCGACAATTCTGCGGCTGATCCCTGTACAACGGGGACTGTGTCACTTGGTAGGTCCACGTGACGACTGGAACCGGATCGTCCATCAAGAAATCGCCTCCGGTTCGAGCAGTGGCGTGAACGAAGAACGAGCACTGGGGGAACCGGAAAATCAAGGAAGCCTCATCGCAGGTGCCTTCAACGGGCCCAGGAGCCTGAAAGTTGCAGAGCTGGTAGGAACCTTCGAGGGCGAGGCGGTAGGTGAGCGCGTGTGCGGCGGGCGCACCACCCAGCGTTGGAACGATCACGAGACCCAGCACCGCGACGAGCCGCAATACCGCCGGTCCAAGCCCCCTGATGCGTGAGTGCGGTACTTGTTCAGTCATAACGACCTTTCGGAGTGGGTGGGGGCGCAGCCTACACAAAGGTCTTGTTCGGGGTGGTGGAAACTAGGTCCCACCACCCCTATGACGCCAAGCTCGTCCGGCCGCGCCGAGCGATGTGGATCTACGGGAGCGTCGCCTCGAAATGGATCTCGACGCCGTCGCTCGTGGCGTGCATGCGCCAACGTGGAGGGCGCTGCCCTCGCCGCCTACCTGGTGGCGCAAAGGAGCACTATGTGCGCATTCGCGCCGCCAGGTCGGGAGCTCCAGTGGGCTGGCTCAGAACGAGGCGACCAAGACGGGAACGGCGTCGCTGACCAGGTCGACCAGCAGGTGGGGGACGACGCCGACCACGATCGTGACGGCGATGGTGACGGCAAGGGCGACACCCGCCGTGCGGGGGACCGCCACCCGCGGGCCGACGACCTCCTCACCCTCCTCGCCCGACAGGTACATGGCGACGATGATCTTCAGGTAGAGCACCGCGGAGATCACCGAGGTGACCATCACCGCCAGAGCTAGCCAGAAGCTGCGGGCATCTACAGCGGCGCCGATCACGTAGAACTTGCCGAAGAAGCCTGAGGTGCCCGGAATACCGGCCTGGGCGAAAAGCAGGACCGTGAAGGCCAGGGCCAGCGCGGGACGGCTACGCGACAAGCCCTTGAAGTCGTCGAGCGACGACGCTGCGTCGCCTCGCTGGGTGACGAGACCGACCACACCGAAGCTGCCAACCACCATGAAGGCGTAGGCCGCCAAGTAGAACAGCGTGGCTTCGATGCCTTGAACGGTGGCGGCCTGGATACCGACCAACACGATGCCAGCATGGTTGATCGACGAGTAGGCGAGCATCCGCTTGACGTCGGTCTGGACCACGGCCAGCGACGCACCGACCAACATCGACACCAGGGCCAGGACGTACAACACCGGCTGCCAGTCGACCGAGTAGGAGCCGAGCGCCAGGTAGAAGACCCGGATCAGTCCGCCGAAGGCGGCGACCTTGACCGCCGCGGCCATGAAGCCGGTGACCGGGGTCGGCGCGCCCTGGTAGACGTCGGGCGTCCAGCTGTGGAACGG
>CAZEFG010000048.1:6138-11809 GCA_964511355.1 uncultured Iamiaceae bacterium | reverse complement strand
TGGCGAGCACGCCGACAACAACGTCGACTTCCAGGAGTTCATGATCATGCCGGTAGGGGCGGCTTCGTTCTCCGAGGCGCTGCGCTGGGGTGTGCAGACCTATCACGTCCTCAAGAGCGTCCTCCACGACCGGGGCCTGTCCACCGCCGTGGGCGACGAAGGCGGCTTCGCCCCCGATCTACCCACCAACGAATCCGCGGTCCAGCTTCTGCTGGAGGCCGTCGAGCGGGCCGGTTTCACCCCCGGCGAAGACATCGCCATCGCTCTCGACCCCGCCACCACCGAGCTGTTCCAGGACGGCTCCTACGTGCTGGCGGGCGAAGGCCGCACCCTCAGCGCGGCTGAGCTGGTCGACTTCTGGGCCGACTGGTGCGACCGCTACCCGATCGTGTCGATCGAGGACGGGCTGGCCGAAGAGGACTGGGACGGCTGGGCCGCAGCCACCGAAAAGCTCGGCCGCAAGGTGCAGTTGGTCGGCGATGATCTGTTCGTCACCAACGCCGACCGCCTCGAGCGAGGCATCAAGAACGGCGTCGCCAACTCCGTGTTGATCAAGGTCAACCAGATCGGGACCTTGAGCGAAACGCTTGACACTGTCGGGATGGCCACCCGCTTCGGGTACACCTCGGTCATGTCGCACCGTTCGGGTGAGACCGAGGACGCGACCATCGCCGACCTGGCGGTGGCCACCAACTGCGGCCAGATAAAGACCGGTGCCCCCGCTCGCAGCGATCGGGTGGCCAAGTACAACCAGCTTCTGCGCATCGAAGAGGACCTCGGCGAGTCGGCGGCGTTCTGGGGTCGGGCGGCCCTGGCCGGTCGGGGACGGTAGGCAGCTGATGTCGAGTCCGGCCCGACGCCTCGTGTGGCCCCTCCTCGTGGTGGTCGGCCTGGTGGCTGCCCTGTCTTTGGCCTGGTTTCCCGCCCGGACCTGGATGGGCCAGAAAGACGAGATCGCCAACCGTCAGGCCGAGCTGAGCGAGCTCGATGCGCAGGTGGAGGCCCTCGACGCCCGGGTCGACGCGCTCGACGATCCGGCCGAGATCGAGCACATGGCCCGTGAGAAGTACAACATGGTGCGTCCCGGCGAGGAGGCCTACCGCATCCTCCCGCCACCGGCCCAACCGCTCGAGATCCCACCCGGGTGGCCGTTCACCCCCGCCCCGCCGCCCGCCGTATCCGACTAACCGGTGCGGAGGCGGCGCCGCTGGTCGTCCCGCCCGTATGCTCGTCACCCAGAAGGGGGGACATGGAAATCACCTTGACCGTCAACGGGGTCAGCCACACGATCGACGTCGAACCGCGTCGACTGCTGGTCCACGCCATCCGCGAGGACCTCGGGCTCACCGGCACCAACATCGGCTGCGACACCTCGTCGTGTGGAGCCTGCACCGTCCACATCGACGGGGATGCGATCAAGTCGTGCACGGTGCTGGCGGTGCAGGCTGACCAGACTGAGATAACCACCATCGAGGGACTGGCCGATCCTGACGGCACCCTGCACCCAATGCAGGAGGCATTCCGTCAGCATCACGGTCTGCAGTGCGGTTACTGCACCCCCGGCATGGTCATGGCTGCGGTCGGGCTGCTCGACCAGAACCCCCACCCCACCGAACGAGAGGTGCGCGAAGGGCTCGAGGGCAACCTTTGCCGTTGCACCGGCTATCACAACATCGTCAAGGCGGTGCTGGCCGCGGCCATGGGCGATCCGGCCGGTGAACCGCAGATCACCCCGGTCAACCTGATCGGGGGAGGTGGCTCGTGATCCCCGCCGCTTTCGCCTACCACCGGGCCGACGACGTCGAGCACGCCATTTCGTTGTTGGTCGAGCACGGCGACGAAGCCAAGCTCCTGGCGGGGGGTCACTCCCTCCTTCCGATGATGAAACTGCGCCTGGCCGTGCCCGGGGTCGTGGTCGACATCGGCCGCCTGCGCGAGCTCTCGTATGTGCGCGACGCTGGCGATTACGTGGCCGTTGGTGCGCTCACGCGCCACCGCGACCTCGAAGGCGACCCGGTCCTTCAGGCCGAGGTTCCGCTGCTCGCCCACGCCGCATCCCACGTCGGCGACCAGCAGGTGCGCAACCGGGGAACCATCGGCGGTTCGCTCGCCCACTCCGACCCCGCAGCCGACCTGCCGGCGGTGCTGTTGGCCCTCGACGCCACCATGGTGGCAACCGGTGCGGGCGGCTCCACCCGCACCGTCGCCGCCTCGGACTTCTTCACCGGCTACTTCGAGAGCGCTCTGGCCGACGACGAGATGCTGACCGAGATCCGGGTCCCCAAGTTTGCGGGCGTCGGCTGGTCGTTCCAGAAGTTCACCCGCCGGGCCCAGGACTGGGCCATCGTCGGAGTAGCGGCGGTCCATGGAGGTACCGGCAGCGGCACCACCGGGATCGGGCTCATCAACATGGGCTCCACCCCGGTCCGGGCGAGCGCCACCGAGGCGGCGCTGGCGTCGGGAGCCAGCATCGAGGCGGCGGCGGCCGTCGCCGATGAGGGCACCGAGCCTCCCGCCGACCTCAACGGGTCAGAGGACTACCGCCGCCACCTGGCCCGGGTCCTGGTGCGTCGGGCCCTCGCAGAAGCCAGCGCCTGAGCCGCTCACCCCTGACGACTCGCTTCGCGCGAGCCCTACGCTGGGTCAGGCATGAGTGATCATTCGTCCCCTCCGGCCTCGTGGTCCGTTCCCGACACCGTCGATGCAGTCAGCGATGCGCTGACCGCGCACGACTACCTGGCCGACGAAGGACTGGCGACGGCCATCTTCCTGGCGCTGCGGCTCGGGCGCCCACTGTTGCTCGAAGGCGAGGCAGGGGTGGGCAAGACCGAGGTCGCCAAGACCCTCGCGCGCTGGACCGGCGTCGAGCTGATCCGGCTTCAGTGCTACGAGGGGATCGACCTGGCCCAGGCCGCCTACGAATGGGACTACTCACGCCAGCTGCTCCATCTACGAACCGCCGAGGCCACCGGTGCGGCCGCGGGGGCGACCACCGAGTCGCTCGAAGACGAGCTCTACAACGAACGTTTCCTCGTTCGCCGGGCGCTGCTGCGCGCCCTCGAAGATGCCGAGGGCCCGCCGCCGGTGCTGTTGATCGACGAGCTCGACCGGGCCGATGACGAGTTCGAGGCCTTCCTGCTCGAGATCCTCTCTGACTTCGCCATCACCGTTCCCGAGCTGGGACGCGTCGCCGCGTCAAAGCCCCCCATCGTGGTGATCACCTCGAACCGCACCCGCGACCTGCACGACGCCCTCAAGCGGCGCTGCTTCTACCACTGGGTCGAGCATCCCGATTTCGACCGTGAGGTGGCGATCGTGCGTATGCGGGCCCCTGAAGTCCCGGTCGCGCTGGCGCGCCAGGTCGCCTCGGTCACCGCCGAGATGCGCAACCTCGGGCTCTACAAGCCGCCCGGAGTCGCCGAGACCATCGACTGGGCGTCGGCATTGGCCCTGCTCGGACAACCCGCGGTCACGGCACAGTCGCTCGATGCCACCCTGGGCACGGTGCTCAAGTACCGCGAGGACCAGGACAGGGTCCGCAGCCATGGGCTCGAAGCGATGGTCGATGCCGCGATGCGCCATGCCTGAGACTGGTTCCGCGGCGCCCGACTCGGTGATGGTCAGTTTTGTCGCCGCCCTCCGCCGGGCCGGGCTCTCCATCCCGGTCGGGTCCACCGTTTCTTACGTCGAAGCCCTGGGAGCGGTGGGCGTCGCCGACCGCAGCGCGGTGTACTGGGCGGGTCGTGCCACCCTGGTGGTCCACCCCGAAGAGGTCGCCATCTACGACGGGGTGTTCGAGGCCTTCTGGGGCCAGACCGGTGTTGATCTGGCCCCGCATCGGGCCACGCCGGTGCCGGTCACCGTGCTGGTCGACGACGGCATCGACGAGCCCATAGCTCCGGCGTCGGATGCCGATCCGCAGGGCGAGGTCCAGGCGGTCCGCTACAGCCCCACCGAAGTCGTGCGCCATCTCGATCTGGCCGACTGCACCGCCGACGAGTTGGCCGAGATCCATCGCCTCATCGACACCATGCGGATCACCGCCGCCACCCACCCGTCCCGCCGTCGCCGCTCGCGACCCCACGGTGGTGACCGCCTCGACATGGGCCGCACCGTGCGCAGGAGTCTGCGCACCGGCGGTGAGACCATCCGCCGAGCCCATACCGAGGCGGCCGAGCGACCTCGCCGCCTGGTGCTGCTGGTCGACATTAGCGGCTCGATGGAGCCCTACGCCCGGTCTCTCATGCGCTTCGCGCACGCCCTCAACGTCGCTGGCCGCAAGGTCGAGGTCTTCGCCTTCGGCACCCGGCTCACCCGGCTCACCCGCGCCCTGTCGACGAGCGATCCCGATGCCGCGTTCACCGCCGCGGGCGCCGCGGTCGACGACTGGGCAGGCGGTACCCGCCTCGGTGAAGTCCTGGCCGAGTTCAACGACAGTTGGGGGGTGCGGGGCATGGCCCGGGGAGCGGTGGTGGTCATCCTCTCCGACGGCTGGGACCGCGGCGACCCGGCCCTGGTCGACGAACAGATGAAGCGGTTGCGTCTGGTGGCGCACCGGGTGGTCTGGGTCAACCCCCTCAAGGCCACCCCTGACTATCAGCCCCTGGCCCGGGGCATGGCGGCGGCCTTGCCTCACGTCGACCGGTTCATCGAGGGTCATTCGTTGGCGGCACTGGAGAACCTGGCCCGGGAGATCGCGGCGTGATGCACAGGGAGGTATGGCAATGAAGGAGATCCTGGCTGACATCGACCGGTGGCGAGCGGCGGGACACAAGGTGGCCCTTGCCCGGGTGATCGACAACGAAGGGTCGGGCCCGCGGCTGCCGGGGGCGGCCATGGCCGTCAACGAGCAGGGCGAGGTGGCCGGCTCGGTATCGGGCGGCTGCGTCGAAGGCGCCGTGGTCTCCGAGGCGCTCGCCATCCTCGAGGGAGCGCCCCGGCGCATCATCACCTTCGGCTACAGCGATGCCGACGCCTTCGAAGTCGGCCTCACCTGCGGGGGCACCGTCCACCTCTTCATCGAACCCCTCGACTGGTGAATCGATGACCACCCCAGGGGTGTACGACGCCTTGAGCCGGGCCTTGGCGGGCGACGAGCCGGTGGTACTTGCCACCGTGGTCGACGGACCAAACACCGGCAGCAAACTCCTGGCCGGACCGCTCATGGCTCTACCTCTCGGCTCGCTTGGCGACCCCGACCTCGACCGGGTGGTCACCCGCGATGCCCTCGGCGAGCTCCAATCGGGCAACACCGGTGTACGTCACTATGGCGCTCACGGCGAGGCCCGCGAAGACACGGTGGCGGTGTTCATCGAGGCGTTCGCCCCTCCGCCCCAGATGTGGATCTTCGGCGCGGTCGACTTCACCGCCGCCCTGGTCAAGGTGGCCAAGGTGCTCGGCTACCGGGTCGTGGTGTGCGATGCCCGGGCGACCTTCGCCACCACCCAGCGCTTTCCGCTGGCCGACGAGGTCATCGTGGCCTGGCCCAACGACCTCATCGCCGAACGGGGCCACGAGCTCGGCCCCCGCGACGCCATCTGTGTCCTGACCCACGACGCCAAGTTCGACGTACCGGCCATCGTGGCCGCCCTGCCCACCGCGGTCGGTTACCTGGGAGCCATGGGGTCGAGGCGCACCCATGCCGATCGCGTCATGCGACTGCGCGCCGAAG
>CAZEFG010000048.1:0-6038 GCA_964511355.1 uncultured Iamiaceae bacterium | reverse complement strand
CCTTGGCGGGCCGTAGCCGCCTCGACCAGCCCGATCGCGGTGGCCACCTACAACGGGCAGCGCCGCAACCCCGTACGGCTGGCTCGGTCGGTGTGGCCCCTGCTGCCCACCAGTGGAGACGAAGGAGCGCGCACCGTGATGCGGGTACGGAGCGACCTCGTGGGCGAGGTACCGTGCGAAGGCAACCCGGCCGACATCGACACCGCGGAGGATCTCGATCCATGGAACTGACCAACGACTTCGAGGTGAAGGTACCGATCGACACGGCGTGGAACATCCTCACCGATCTCGAACGCATCGCTCCCTGCATGCCCGGAGCCCAGCTCCAAGAGGTCGAGGGTGACGAGTACCGCGGAGTGGTCAAGGTCAAGGTCGGCCCGATCACGGCCCAGTACAAGGGCAAGGCGACCTTCGTCGAAAAGGACGATGACGGCCACGTGGCGGTTCTCAAGGCCGAGGGGCGAGATTCGCGGGGCCAGGGCGACGCCAACGCCATCATCACGGCCCGGTTGTCCGAGTCAGGCGACACCACCAAGGTGAGCGTGCACACCGACCTCACCGTCACCGGCAAGGTCGCCCAGTTCGGGCGGTCGGTGATGGGCGATGTGAGCGCCAAGCTGATGGGCCAGTTCGTCGAGAACCTCGAAGCGACCGTGCTGGCCGACACCGAGGGCGTCGATACCGATGGCGAAGGCGAAGAAGACGAACACGTGGTGGAAGCCGAAGAAGAAGAGACCACTCCAGCGGCGGTCACCTCACCTGCCGAAGAGGCGCCTGGCGCGGCTACCGCCCAGGATGGGGTGCGGCGGATCGACCAGAGGGCCAACGAACCGGTCGATCTGCTCGGAACCGCAGGAGCGCCGGTGGCCAAGCGGGTCGTGCCGGCCATCGCCGCGGTGGTCATCCTGATTCTGGTGTGGCGCTGGCTGAGTGGTCGTGACGATTCCTGAGTCGACGGTGGTGAGCGAGTCAGACCACGATCAGGTGCAGGCCTTGTTGGGCCGGGTGCCCCAGGGCGAGTTCCAGGTCGTGGTCCGAGGCGCCGATGGCGGTCCCGTCGTGATCCGCAATGCCCCGTTTCTCCACGACGGCACCCCCATGCCCACCCGATACTGGCTGGTGGGCGAGCGCGAGCGCCTGTTGGTCGGCCGCCTCGAAGCCACCGGCGGCGTCAAGGCGGCCGAGGCTGCGGTAGGCCTCGAAGCGATAGCCGCCGCTCACCGGGCCTACGCCGCCGAGCGCGACAGCGAGATCCCCGCCGACCACACCGGGCCTCGCCCCGAGGGAGGGGTGGGCGGCACCCGACGCGGGGTCAAGTGCCTGCACGCCCACTACGCCTGGTACCTGGCGGACGGACCCGATCCCGTCGGTGCATGGGTGGCCGAGAACCTGCCGAGCGTCGATGAGACGGCCGAGCCATGACCCTGGCCGCGGCCGTCGACTGTGGAACCAACAGCATCCGCCTCCTCGTCGGTGACGGGACGACCAGCACCGAGCGGCTGACCACCATCACCCGGTTGGGAGGCAACGTCGACCGCACCGGCCGCCTCGACGACGCCGGCATCGACCGGACCATCGAAGCACTGACCGGGTACCGCTCGGTGATCGACCGCCACGGAGTCGAGCGGGTGCGGGTGATCGCGACCTCGGCTTCTCGCGATGCTGCCAACCGCGACCAGTTCTTCGAGCGGGCCGAGGCCGCCATCGGCGTCGCGCCCGAACTGTTGAGCGGCGACGAGGAGGCCCGGCTGGCGTTCGTCGGAGCCACCGCGGGACTCGATCCCACCCTTGGCCCCTTCTGTGTGATCGACCTGGGCGGCGGCTCCACCGAGTTCGCCTGGGGCCGCACCGAGATGGAGCACCAGCTTTCGACCGACATGGGGTCGGTACGTTTCACCGAGCGCTACGTCGAGAACGATCCGCCGGGACCAGATGAGCTCATCGCCTGCATCTCGGTGGCCGAGGCTCACATCACCGACGTGGTGCGCGAGATCCCCGACATACACGAGACCCGCACCTTCATAGGGGTGGCGGGCACCATCACCACGGTGGCGGCGGTCGAGATCGGGATGGCGGTATATGACCCCGACCGCATCCACCATTTCGCCCTCACCAAGGCCGCGGCTGAGGACGTGTTCCGCACCCTCGTAACCGAGCCGTTGGCCGACCGGGTCTTCAACCCCGGGTTGCAACGCGAGCGGGCCGAGGTGATCGTCGGCGGCTGTTCGATCCTGGTGGCAATCATGCGCAAGCTACACATCGACCCTCTGCTGGTCTCCGAGCGCGACATTCTCGACGGAGTGCTCGCCAGCGTCCTCACGAATTGATCGGGTTGAGCCAATCGACCTCGCGGAAGCGAGCAAAGTCTGAGTCGGCGGAGACGATGGTGAGCCCGTGCTCGAGGCATAGGGCGGCGAGCATGGCATCGGCGATTAGGTTGCCGCGGAGGTCATAGCTCCGCACCAAGTCGCCGAGGAGGGTGCGGTACCCGGGCCCGGGTTGAGGTGTCCAGGTCACGGTGGCGTCGAGCCAGGCGTTGACGAGGTCCCAAGCTTCGGCGGGGGTGAGGGGATTGTGTGCCGCCCGGGGATTGGTGGAGATACGAAGGAAGGCCCCTAGCGACACCCAGGGGATACCGACTCGACGCTCGCCGCCCAGAGCTTCTTCGAGCCAGGCGCGGGCAGGCTCGTGTTGGGGGCTGTCGGTGTCGGTGGCATAAAGCAAGATGTTGGCGTCGACCAGCACTACCGGTGCTCCGGGCCTTCAAGCAGGTCGAGGGCGTCGGCAACGTTCGAAACGTCGATTCGAAGACCGAGCGAGTGGGTCGCCTGGCGGAACGGAGCGGGTTCGGGGAGGGGCAGGAGACCACGACGAATGAGGGTGTTGACGGATTCGGAAAGCCCCATGCCCTGCTCTTTACGCAACTGCTCGACAGCCTTGAACGTGTCGTCGTCGAAGTCGACTGTTGTCCTCATGGCCGAGATTCTACATCGATATGCGGATTGCGACGCATCTTGATGCGGGCAGGATCGCGACGTCATCGAGCGGGTCCCTTGGAGCATCGGCGAGTTCGATCGGTAATGTCTGGGTGATGCCCTCGAAGTCCCCGGTATTGCCGTGAACGCGCTCATCGGGAGCCGCATCCTGTTGCGGCCGCTCACGTTGGGCGACTTCGAGCAATGGCGCGAGGTTCGCCGCTTCAACCACGACTGGCTCACCAAGTGGGAGCCCCAGCGGATGCCCGGCCATCCCGACCCCATCGAGGATCGCGACGCCTTCGCCGTGCGCTGCAGTGCGCGTCAGCGGGAGCGTCAGCTGGGCACCGCATACGGGTTCGGCATCTTCGTCGACGGATCCTTCGCCGGCGAGATCAACCTTTCGTCGGTTCAACGGGGCCCGTTCCAGAACGCCTACGTCGGTTACTGGATCGACCAACGTCACGCTGGCCACGGATACACCCCCGAAGCGGTCGTGCTGGTCGCCCGGTTCGCGTTCGAGGAGCTGTACCTGCACCGGATCCAGATCTCGATAATCCCCCGCAACAGCGCCAGTCGGCGGGTGGTGGAAAAGCTCGACCTGCGATGTGAGGGGTTGGCCGAGCGTTACCTCGAGATCAACGGCGCCTGGGAGGACCATCTCCGGTTCGCCATCACCGTCGAGGAATGGGAGGAGCGGCGGGCCGAGCTCACCCAGGACTGGCTAGCCCAGTAGCGGCAGCTAGTTGGGCTCGCGGACCACGGCAGGGGAGTGCTGGAAGAACTGCTCGACGTCGCGCTCGTATTGGTAGGCCTGGGCGGCATCGCCCACGGTGCGGCGTAGTCGGTTCGAGTCGGCGAAGGCCTTTACTGCGCCCGCGGTCGTGTAGTCGTAGCTGAATCCCAGCGCCTTGAGGCGGCGGTTGTCGACGCCGCGGCCATAGCGCATCAGATCGAGCAGCTCATCGGGCAGGTTGATCTTCAGGTGCCGGAGACCGGCCCCGACCAGGCCGGTGCCATAGGGCAGAAGCGGGAAGGTGCGCTTGCCGCAGATGGAGGCCACCTCGCTCCATGGGATCACGCCGTCGCCGGCCACGTTGTAGATCCCGCTCAGCTCGGACTCGAGGGCGAAGACGATCGCCCGGACCACGTCGTTCTGGTGTACGAACTGGATGCGGGGGTCAAAGCCGGCGATCTTGGGGACGAGCGGGAGCTGCAGAGCATGGCTGATCGGGGTGTCGAGTTCGTCGCCCAGGACGTTGGAGAACCGCAACAGCGTGATGTTGACGTGGGGGTTGTCGGTGGCGAAGTCGCGCACGTAGCCCTCGACCTCGTCGAGTGACGCTTCGGTGCCGGTGGTGGGCGGCCGACTGGCCGCAGTGTCCTCGTCGAACCACGTCGGGTCGTTGGACGAGGCCCCGTAGATCATGGTGGACGACTTCACCACGAGGTTGCGAACCTTTGACTCCGGTGCCGAAACGGCGGCCAGCAGGTTCATGGTGCCGATGACGTTGACCTCGTGAACGGCCCGGGCGGGCATCTTCCGAGAGTCGACCACCAGGTGGGTGTGCACCACGGTGTCGACCTGGGTGGCGCGCACCAGCCGGGCCAGGATCGAGTAGGCGGAGTCGGCCCGGACGTACTCGGTGCGCTCCAGTTCGACCCTGGGCGCCTGCTCGTCGAGTCCGACGATGACCTCCACGTCCGGGTCGGTTTCGAGGGCCTGGGCCACCCGTCCGCCCCAGAAGGTGCCGATACCGGTAATGAGGATGCGTCGCCCCATGGCTCAGCCGAACCAGACCGATTGGCGCTCACGCAGCATGTCGTAGAGCGCATCCTGGATCGTCCCGCGTACCTTCTCGGACTCTTCGAGGATGCGGCTGCGGGAGTAGCGGTCGAGGTCGGGCTCCACGTCGAAGCGGATGGGAGGCAGCACCCGGAGGCTGAACTTGGCCGGCAGGTAGGCGAGGGTGCCGATCACCGGACCCATCAGCAGATGGTTGGCGGTGACGGGGAAGTAGGGAAGGCCCAACACCTTGGCGGCGGTGGACGAGCGGGCGATGATCGGCATCGACTCCTCAGCCCCCACCACCGCTATTGGAACGATCGGTACCCCGGCCCGCATGGCGATCTCGATGTACCCGCCGCGGCCGAAGCGACGGAGACGGTAACGCTGCTGGTAGGTCTTGGCCGGGCCTTTGTCGCCCTCGGGGAAGGTGAGGACGAGTTGATGCTGGTCGTGGAGCAGGCGGTAGGCGTTGTCGGGGTGGGCCACCACGCCACCGAGGCGCGACCACAAAGTGCCGACCACCGGTAGGTTGCGGAACATGTGGTCGGCCAGCCCGTAGACCGGCCGCCGAAGTTCGGTCTCGATGCCGTGCATGATCACCGGGGCATCGCTCGGGATCGCCCCTGCGTGGTTGGCCACCAACAGGGCTCCACCGTCGGCGGGTATGTGCTCGAGTCCTTCCCACTCGGCTCGGAACCAGCGCCGGTAGATCGGGTCGTAGATCCTGCGGGCGAGGTGGCGGAGGTTCTCGGAGCGACCCCACTCATCGACGTCGCCGAGGCGCGCCGGATCACTAACAGGGGCTTCCTCGTCGGCGAGTGGAGGAAGGTGCACCAACTCGCGAGACGGATCGGCGGTGGTCGTCTCGGGCGTGGCCATGGGAAGGATGCTAATCAGGGGTCGATGGCTTCGAGGTGGGCTTGGCCGGCTTGGCAGTCGGGGAGGGCGATGCACCACCGACAGGCGGGGCCGGGGCGCAACGCCGGGGCGACGGTGCCGTGGGCGAGTCCCACCAAGCGATCGATCCCATCAGCGACCCGAGCCACCGTCGAGTGGAGGATGTCTTCGGTTATCAACTCGGTGCGGGGAACGCCCGAATCGAGGTAATAGGTCGCGACGAGCCGGGGCGGCACGCCGAGGCGGATCGTCTCCAACAGTGCGTAGAAGCGCAGATCGTCGGCGTGGGTGGGGGAGAATCCGCCGGTCTTGAGGTCGATGAGGACCTTGCCGGCGGTGGTGCCCCGGGCCTGGCCGAGGCTGAGGTCGACCTTGCC
>CAZEFG010000047.1:0-11857 GCA_964511355.1 uncultured Iamiaceae bacterium | reverse complement strand
AGAGAAGAAGAATTCACCGATATTCTCACCCGGTTGAAAAAGCTGGGGAGGATAGATCGCACGGTCTTCACCCGACCGGACGCGATAACCGCGCGACCACAACAAATCGCCCCGTTTTTCAGAAATGGCGGAGGCGAAGTCACCGAGCTTGTCCGGCAGAAACCGGTCATCTACATCCAGAAAGGCAATGAATTCACCCTTGGCGGCATCCGCTCCGGCATTGCGGGTGGGGCCAGCCTCACCCTGGTACCTGAGCATCCGTTCGACATCGATGCGGTGTGCAACAGCATCCTGCGTCGCCATCAGAGAGCCAAGCGCTACGCCACCCTGGTGGTGGTGGCCGAAGGCGCCGAACCGATCGAGGGCACCCTCGACTTGGGCCAGCGTGAGAAGGACCAGTTCGGCCACATCCGGTTGGGCGGCATCTCCCAGGTGGTTGCGGCCGAGATCGAGCGTCGCACGAACTACGAGACCAGGGTGACCATCCTGGGTCATGTGCAGCGGGGCGGTACCCCGACCTCATTCGATCGGGTTCTCGCCACCCGTTACGGCGTCGCAGCGATCGACGCCGTACACGACGGCGCCTTCGGTCAGATGGTGGCGCTCGAAGCCGACCGCATCGTGCGGGTCGATCTGCACGATGCCACCGGCAAGCTCAAGACCGTCAGCCCCGATCTCTACGACACCGCGTCGCAGTTCTTCTCCTAATCGCCCATCTCGTCGGAGGCGGGCGGCGTGGTGGAGGTCGTGGTGCTACTGACGGTGCTGGGACAGTCGCGGACCGGCTCGACGAAGTCGGCGAAGTCCGCGTAGTCGCAGCGGCCGACCGGCTGGTTGGTGTCGGTGCCGTCACCTCGAGGGATGGTCACCAGATTGCCGTCGATCTCGAACTGGATGCTGTCGACGCCGAACGCATTTCCATTGCGGTCGGTGGCGGTGAACACCACCTGGGCGATGGCTCGATACCGGTCGCGTCCTTCGATGGCGAAGAAGGTGTCGTTGAGAAGGACCACGGTGGCCGTTCGGGACGTCCGGTCGACACGGGTGTCGATGATCTCGACCCCGGGAGGAATGGCGCTGCGGAAGTTCTGACGCAGAGTGCCCTGGAGCAACTCGTTGAGCACCGACGTGAGGTTCTCGGCCTGGCTGACGGCCAGGTCCAAGGTCAATCGCTGGAGCTTGTCGTCCTCGATGAAGTAGAGCCCCACCTCCTTGGTGCGTTCGCTCACGGTGGTGGTGGTGGACTCGGGGGTCGGAGCCGGGTCGAGGACCCCGAGGTGGTCGTCGCCGACGGTGACGACATTGGCTTCATCGTCGCTGGGGATGGTGCACGCGACAGCCAGGCTGACGAGGAGTGCGAGGGCGATCAGACGGACCCACCGCGAGCTACTGAGCATGGTCGATACCGGTGTCGTGAGGTTGTTGGTCAAGGGTGGGAGCGTCATCGGATAGATCGGCCTCGGAGGCGATCGGAAGCTGCACGACGAAGCGGGAGCCCCGCACGCCGTCGGATCGATTCTCCACCCTCACACTGCCGCCGTGTAGTCGGACGTGTTCGGACACCAGGGCCAGACCGAGCCCGGTGCCCGAGTCGGCCCCCCGTGCCCCGGCCGTCGAGCCTCGGGAGAAGCGTTCGAAGATGCGCGACCGGTCTTCAGGGGCGACCCCCTCGCCGGTGTCCTCCACGGCGATCTCGGCGGTTGTGGCATTGGCGGTGAGCTGCACCGACGTGGCTCCACCGGCGTACTTCGCCGCGTTGTCGAGGAGGTTGGCGATGACCCTGGCCATACGACGCTTGTCGATGAGAACGATCGGGTCGTTGGCCGAGGGACTGACGACCACCGGCACGCTTGGTGCGCCCGTGTCGTGGGATGCGACGCGTACCGCCTGTTCGAGAAACTCGGCGAGCAAGACCGGATCGAGTTCGAGGTGCACCGCCCCGGAGTCGAAACGGGAGATCTCAAGGAGGTCGGCTACCAGCTGTTGGAACCGGTTGACGTCGTGCACCAACAGGTCGAGGGCAGCGCGTGACCGTTCGGGCATCTCGTCGCGCCGGGTCTGGAGTACCTCGATGGAGGCAGCGAGGGTCATGAGGGGGGACCGCAGCTCGTGGCTCACGTCGGACGCGAACCGGGCGTCGCGTTCGATGCGGTCCTGGAGAGCGGCAGCCATGTCGTTGAACGAGGCGACCAGGATCGCAAGGTCAGGGTCGTCGGCCGACTCGAGACGGGTGTCGAGGCGGCCACCGGCGATGGCTTCGGCAGCTACGCCGACGTCGGCCAACGGCAACAGGGTTCGGCGGCTGGCCCACCAACCCAAGGTGGCGCCCGCCAGCACAGTCACCAGCGACGCGGCGGTCAGGTAGTAGCCGAGTAGCTCGAACGAACGCTCAAGCTCGACCAACGAGAGCACCTCGTAGTACTCGGCTTGGGCGGCGGGAATGTTGGCCCCGACCGCCAGGACCAGATCGCCGTTGCTGTCGCGGTAACGCATCGTGCCGGCCTGGCCGCCGCCCACCAGCAGGCGTAACTCGGCGGGAATCTCGTCGTACCGGCCTCGGCCGGTGCTGGCGCGGGTCGGCTCGCCGTCGATGGGCACGGCCAGCACCTGGTCGGCTCTGGTGGGGAGCGACGCTAGGTAGTCGGCGAGGTTGGTAGCCCCGCCGGCCAGCAGGGTGCTGCGAACCCGAGCGGCGTTGGTGAGCATGGTCTCGATAGCGCTTTCTTGGCGCTGGTTGAGCTGGGACTGGCGCGTGAAGGCCCAGGTGGAGCTCGAAAGAGTGACCGACAAAAGCAGCGAACCCAGCGCGAAGGCCAAGGTGATCCGCGCCCGCAGACCGAGGCGGCGGTGACGAAACGGCATGCCTCAGGGCTGGAGCTTGTAGCCCAAGCCCCTCACCGTGACCACGTGGCGCGGGTTGGCGGGGTCGGCCTCGATCTTGGTGCGCAATCGGCGGATGTGGACATCGACCAGGCGGCCGTCGCCGAAGTACCCGTAACCCCAGACCCGCTCGAGCAGGACCTCGCGGCTGAACACCCGCCCGGGGCTCGACGCCAGCTCGACCAGTAGCCGGAACTCGGTGCGGGTGAGATGCACCTCGGTACCGGCTCGGGTGACCACCCCCTCTTCGGGGATGATCTCCAACTCGCCGATGGTGATGTGGGTCGACCCTGGATCGGTGCTGCGGACCCGGCGCAGTAGGGCGCGAATGCGAGCCGACAACTCCTTGGGGGCGAAGGGCTTGGTGAGATAGTCGTCTGCCCCCGCTTCGAGACCCGCCACCACATCGTGGGTATCGGCGCGGGCGGTGACCATGACGATGGGGACATCGCTGGTGCGCCGAATGGTGCGACACACGTCGAAGCCGTCGATGCCGGGCAGCATGATGTCGATGAGCACGACATCGGCGGGGTTGCGAGCGAACAGCTCAAGAGCGTCTTCGCCGTTGTCGGCTTCGACGACGATCCATCCCTCGTCTTCGAGGGCGAGTTTGACCGCGGTGCGGATCCTCTCGTCGTCCTCAACAGTCAGAATGCGGGTTCCCACCTACGAATGGTGCCTCATCCGAGCGGCCGATGGGGGGAGGGTATTGACAGCGCGGCTGACCTCATGGCGTTTGGCGCGCATTCATGCCATTTCAGCGGCGGCCAGCAGCTCGCTAAGTGGACCGAACAGTGCCGGCGGGGCACTTATGCAGTAATCAAAGCTGGGCGGACCGCCCGCAAGGTCGCCCACCCGGGCACCGGCCTCGGCGGCGATCAGCGCTCCGGCGGCCATGTCCCAGCGCTGGAGTCCCTGCTCGAAGTAGGCATCGACGCGGCCCCCGGCCATCGAGCACAGATCGAGCGCCGCGCCGCCCATACGGCGGATGTCACGGATGCGAGGCATGACCTCCACCAGGATCTGGGCCTGACGCCGACGTTCAGCTGCGGAGTACGAGAAACCCGTGGCCACGAGAGCGAGCGACAGGTCGTCGACGGCCGAGATCCGAATCGGTGAACCGTTGCGATGGGCCCCGCCACCCAGGCGAGCGGTGAAGATCTCGTCGTGGACCGGATCGGCCACAACCCCCACCGCCGGTTCAGCGTCGACGAGGGCGGCAACGGAGACGCTGTAGCCGGGATGGTCGTACACGAAGTCGGTGGTGCCGTCGAGAGGGTCGATCACCCACTCGATGCCCGAAGTGCCCAAGATGGCGGTGCCTTCCTCGGCGTAGACGCTGTCGTGAGGACGTAGGTCGGCCAGCCGCTCGACCAAGAGTGCCTCGACGGCCCGGTCGACCTCGGTGACCAGATCGGTGGGGGTTCCCTTCGTGGCGACGTCGAAATCGCCTCGGATGGATGCTTCGGACAGATACCGCGCCCCCAAGGTCGCGATCTGGGTCGCCACCTCAAGGAGGTGATCGGGGTCAGCCACGGTCAGGTGACAGGTCTTGTTGGGCTCGTCGCTCGTCGATGGTGCGCCACTCGGTCATGGCCCGAAGGGTGAGCACCGCCACCACCGCTACCCCCACCGCGGCAATGACTGCTCCCACGATGGCGCCGATGGCCGGCAGGATGCTGTCGTCGGCGGTGATCTGGAGGTCGGTCACGGCGTAGCCGATCAAGCCGCCACAAAGGCCAGCCACCAGGATCGCGGCGAAGGCGAGGGCCCGGGCGCCACGGGGAGGAAGAGCCGCGTCGGGCGGGGTTGATTCCATCGCCTCATCGTACCGGCGGCGCACAAATGGGCCGAATGGGCCTTCACTTGGCGGCTCGCGCCGTCGATACTTGGCTCGTGGAGCATTTCGGAGAGCATCAAGTTGCAGTGGACACCAGCACGTCGGCGAGCACCCGACGCGACAACCTGGTGATCGATCTGAACCATGGCACCGTGGCGGCCGGCGCCTGGAGGGCTTCGTTCGAACCGGGGCCGTCCGATGCCGACGAGGTCCTCACCCGTTATCTGGCGTTGGTCTATGAGATGCGCGCGCTCGAGCCCGGCACCACCATCTCGCTGCGCACCCTCGACGTGTCGGTCTTGGCGACCGCCTTGGCGATGCCCCCGATGGCGGTCGAGGACCGTCTGGTGGTGCTGATGGAGCCGGGGAACCGCCGTCTCGCCACGTTGCGTGCCCGTTTGGGCAAGCGGGTGTTTCTGCCCGCAGCGGGGATCGTGGTGGCTGCGACCGCCGTCGGGGTTCTCGTGATGATGCCGGGGTCTGACGCGGCCCCAGGCAACGACCTCGGCAAGGCGGTGGCCGGTGTGGCGTCTGAGTCCACCACAGAGGTGGCCCCGGGACCGGTGCAAAGCGAGATCGGCGAAGCGATCACCATCGAACGCCCGGCTGTGGCCCCCGCGGTGATGGTGGCCGACGACGCCGTTGAGGTTGCGCCCGGCCCGGTGCCGAGCGAGATCGGTGAAGGGCTCACCATCGAGCGCTGAGCGCGGCGACCGGTGCCACACTGGTCGGGTGAGAGAGTGGCTGGTCGGAGGAGGAATCGTGCTCGGGCCCGAGGGCCTGTTGCTGGTGCAGAACCGGCGCCGCGACGGCCGCCACGACTGGAGCCCACCCGGGGGCGTCATCGACGAGGGTGAAGGTCTCATAGAAGGCCTCACGCGCGAGGTCCGCGAAGAAACCGGGCTCCATGTCACACGCTGGAGCGAGCCGGTGTACCGCATCGAAGCCACCGCTCCGGCGCTGGGCTGGCACCTGCGGGTCGAAGCGCATGTGGCGCTCGACTACAGCGGCGAGATCCACATCGATGATCCCGATGGGATCGTGGTCGAGGCTCGATTCGTCGACCTCGAACTGTGTTCATCGCATCTCGATGCCAACCACCCCTGGGTTCGTGAGCCGCTGATCGAGTGGTTGGCCGAACAATGGGTCGAGGCACGCAGCTACGGCTACCGCGTCGAGGGGACATCGGGCGACGTCGTTGTTAGCCGACTCTGACGTGAACCGACTCTGACGTGAGTACTCAGAAACCCCCCGAGACGAAGCCCCAGCGGACGATCCTTCACGTCGACATGGACGCCTTCTTCGTTTCGGTGGAGCTTCTCCGCCGCCCTGAGCTGCGAGGCCAGCCGGTGGTGGTCGGCGGTCGAGGGGCCCGAGGAGTGGTGGCGGCGGCGTCCTATGAGGCTCGGGCCTATGGCATCTTCTCCGCCATGCCATCGGCGCGGGCGGTTCGGCTCTGCCCGCACGCGGTGTTCCTGGCCGGCGACCACGCCACGTACTCCGAGGTGAGCGCCCGCGTCATGGAGATCTTCGGTCGGTTCACGCCCCTCGTCGAACCGTTGTCGCTCGACGAAGCCTTCCTCGACGTGACCGGAGCCCTACGGCTGGCGGGCGACGGAGTCGCCATTGCTGGGGCGATTCGTGAACGGATCCGGGCCGAGGAGGGCCTGGAGTGCACCGTCGGAGTTGCGCCATCGAAGTTCCTGGCCAAGCTGGCGTCGGGCCATGCCAAGCCCCGGGCCAGCATTCAGGGTCCGGTGCCCGGGCCTGGAATCCTCGAGATTCGCCCCGGGCACGAGCTTGCCTTCCTCCACCCGCTTCCGGTGTCGAAACTGTGGGGGGTGGGCCCGGCAACCCTCGAACGGCTCACGCGACTGGGGGTGCAGACCGTCGGCGATCTCGCCGCCCTCGACCAGGCTGTCCTCATCGCCGCGGTGGGGGTCGGCGTTGGCACGCATCTTCATCGCCTCGCCCACGGGATCGACGACCGGCCCGTCGAAACCGACCGGCCGGTGAAATCGGTCAGCCACGAGGAAACCTACGCCACCGACATCGTCGACCCCGGTGCAGTGCACCGGGAGCTGGTTCGTCAGGCCGACGCGGTGGCCGCCCGGCTGCGCAAGGCCGGCCTCAGTGGTCGCACCGTGTCGATCAAGGTCCGTTTCGGCGACTTTCGCACCATCAGTCGCTCCCACACCGTCGATGTCCCGGTCGACACAGGTCCGGGCATCGCCCGGGTCGCCAAGCAGATGGTCGACAGCGTCGACATTTCGCCTGGCATCCGGCTCCTGGGCGTGGCGGTCAGCGGGCTGGCCGCCGACGCCCCCCGCCAGCTCAGCTTCGAGCAGCTCGCGGATGGCTCCGGCGACGACGCGTGGGAAAGCGCATCACGGGCCATCGACGACATCCGTGATCGGTATGGCGATTCGGCGATCGGCCCCGCCGCCGCAGCCAGTGCCGACGGACTCCGATTGGTGCGACGGGGGGCCCAGCAGTGGGGTCCGGACCAGGAATCCTCCTGACCCTCGACCCAATCGATGACCTCGCGTTGTTGTAGGCCGATGCCTGTGCGAGACTGTGACGCATCAGGCCCGGACCACGGGGTACGGAACAGGGAGCGACGGTGCCGCTTTCCGAGGACGAGCAACGGATCCTTCAACAGATCGAGGCGCAGCTCTACGAGAGCGATCCTGCGCTGGCTCGCGAGGTGGCCAACACCACCCTGTACTCCCACGCGTTCCGCAGCCTGCGCCTCGCGGCACTCGGTTTCCTGGTTGGCTGCATCATCATGGTCGCCACCCTGGGCATCAGCTTCCTGATCGCCTTCGTCGGGTTCCTGGTCATGCTGGGCTCTGCGCTGGTGTTCGTCCGCTCCACCAGGACCCTGGGCCGGGCGGGCGTCGAACAGATGACCCAGTCGATGCGCACCGCCGGTCTACGCGACTACTTCGGTGGCACGGGCCAGCGCATGCGGGACCGCTTCCGCAACGACGAATAGCCAGCCTCTAGCGGGAATCCAGACGCCCGACCACCACGGTGGCGAGCCGTCGAGATCCGGTTCGCGGCCCTTGATTCCAGATCCGACGCACGTCGATCAGATCGGCCAAGCGCTGGGATCCACTGCGCGCCGAACGTAGGGCGGCCTCGGTCATCGCCCCGGCATCGACAACTCGCTCGACATCGATGGAGGCCATCGCCAGATCCGAAGAATCGTCCGCCGGTGATGCGAACCGCGCGGCCGAGGCCAGCTCCGCGAGGCGCACCAGCTCGCCAGGAACCGGGTGATCGATCGCGCCGAGGATTCGGCGGGCAAACTCACGATGGGTCTCGGAACGGTGGGGGACCAGCCGTAGTGAACGGGCGGATTCGACCACCTGAGCCCAGGTGGTGAGCACCACCTCGCGAGGTCGGCCTTTGGCTCGCTGCCATCTGATCCGACGACGCAACCACACCGATCCCGAGACCACCGCCGCCCACAGCCCCACCACGAGCGTCACCGCGAGCACGACCTTCAGTGGGTATGGGATCGACGGACCGGAGCTTGAGCCGGTGGCGCCGCCGGCAGGTGCCTCCGGGAACACCGGCAGCATCGAGGGGTCGAAGGTGGTGCTCGGGCGGTCGCCGGGGGTGGTGGTGGAGGTGGTGGTAGTGGTGGTGGGACCCGCTTGCTGGGGTTCGACCCCGGTGTGGGCCTCGGACTGAGGGTTGCCCCGACCAGGAGTGGGCTCGAAGGGCACCCAGCCGACGCCGCTGAACCACACCTCGGGCCAGGCGTGGGCATGCTCGCCGCGCACCACATAGGTACCGGGCCGCGTGGTAGAGGCTTCGCCCACCGTGAACCCCACCGCCACCCGCGACGGCAGACCGACGACCCGCGCCAGGGCGGCGAACGCGGCTGAGAACTGTTCGCAGTAGCCGGCCTGGTCGACCAGGAGGAACCTGGCCAGCGCCGAGTCGGAGTGTCCTTGAGGGACGTTCAGCGAATACTCGAATCGGCGCAGATGGTTCTGTAGGGCGAGGGCCTGGTCGTAGGGGCTGGCGGCGCCTTCGACGATCGAATGGGCCAGCTCGACCACCGCCGGATCAAGCTCGGGGACATCGAGATACCGGTCACGGATGTTTGGCAGAACCGGACCGGTGGCGGCTCTGAGGACATCAGGCTCGAAAGATCCGAGCCGCGACTCGACCTGATAGGTGAAGCCTCGGGGCGGGCTGTCGCGTTCCATGAGCAACGTGGATGAGCGTTCGTCCCAGCGGACGGGCTCGCCTCCGGTGTCGATGTGGGTCGGGGTGAAGGCGGCAGGGAGGTAGGGGGAGGCCAGCGCATCGATGCGGATCTCTTGCTCTACCAACCGACCGCCACCGGTCCCTCCGACGAGGCGGTTGTCGACTGGCCGATAGTTGCCGCTCATGCCGAAGGTGTTCCCGTCGAATGAGTCGAGAGCCATCATCCGCCAATACGACGGCTCGGGGGCGCGGACGGTGAATGCGACCACGCTGGGCTGGTCGACCATCCGCGAACGGATGTCGATCAGGGGACTGAGCACGACCCGAACCCCCGGCCCGTCGCTTCCCCTCCAGGTCCACATCGCCTCGCTGCCGGACCCGGGGAGAGATGGGGTTACCACCGCCGCGAGAGCGACCACCACCACCGCCAGCCCACCCCCGGTGCGCATCATTGCCTTGGGTCCGCGTTGGGCGTCGTTTGGTAGCCAGGTGGAGGAGAACCGTGAACCGAACGAACGCATCACCAGAACGAAGGTCAGCGCCACCAGCGTGAAGGCGATGGCGAATCGGATCTGGTGTTGGCCTGATCCGAGCAACGAGCAGAAGACGAACAGGGTGAACGCGGGCAGGATGGCCTGGATCTCGGATCCGAGACGAAAAGCGGCGATGTCAGCCATGGTGGCCGCGATGACCAACCCCACCATGGCCGCCAGGATGAAGCCGCTGACAGGCTCGGTGGGGGCCCGGGCCTCGGGGTACAGCGTGAGTGCCTGATCGAAGGCGGCCCTGAGAGCCTCAAGCGTTTCGGCGGTGGGGAGGAGGTAGCGCAGGGTGTCGGAAGCCTGGGTCCAGGCCATGATCAAACCGGTCGTGATGACAACCGAGACGACCTGCAGGGAAATGGGGGAGTGGAGCCGCCGCATCACCGCCCCGCACCCGTGAGCCGCGACGGTGGCGGCCACCAGCGAAGACTGCCAGCCGCCGGTGCTGAACAGCCGCGTGAAGCCCAACGCGACCACCAGCGACAGGCCCAGCAGGCAGATCTCGGCGATGACCAGGCGGGCTCCGCTGGTGGGAATCATGGCTTGACCGGGGTGGGGGCGGAGGGGCCGGCTGGCGTCGACGGGGAGGGCGCAGTTTGGTGGTTGGGTCGACGCAGGTGGCGTCGGCTGCGCGCCATGGCTTGGTTCCAAGCGCTGGGGAAAGGAACCGAGCGGGTGACCCGCACCGACGCGGGGTCGGAGCCCGCAGCGGACTCGTGGCTGTCGGCGGGATCGGGTACCCGTTGGTCCCAGGCCGATCGGTCGATCAACACGGTTACCAAGGTGGCGAACCGGGGGCGAAGCGCCTCGATGCGCGTGCGGTCGTGGGCGCTGAGATCGGCCGAGATGACCACCAACGCCCCGCCCTGGGAGCTACGCCGCAGTGAATCGAGGATGCGGGTGAGCGGCGCCGAGGTGGAGACCTCGGCTGTGGCCAGGTACTCGAGCACGGCGGCGTAGGCGGCGTTTCCCGGCACGAAACCGGAGTCGACCCCGTCGGTTGCGACCAGACGGAACAGATCTCCACCACGCCGAGCGGCAGTGATCACGCTGGCCGCCGCCGATACCGAAAGGTCGAGCGACGCGAGCGATTGGGTCTCGGCCCGCAGGTCGACAAGAACCGTCGTTCGGCCCTGCCAAGGGAGCTCGGTCTGGCGTACCAGCAGTTCGTCGAATCGGGCGCTGGAGGGCCAATGAACCCTCCGCAACTCGTCGCCGATCTCGAACGGACGCAGCGCGAAGAACTCCTCGCCGACGATGCCCAACGAGGTGGGCGACTCGTTGACGGCCTCGGGATCGTGGCCGATCGACTCGGGAAGTCCAACTATGTGGTCGATCCGGGGATAGACCGTCAGTTCGGTCCTGTCGGCGCCTCGAAGCCGAACCGCGGTGAGGCCGAAAGGATCGCTCGCCACCACATCGAGTGGCCCGATGGTGATGATGCCCCGACGCTCGGTTGGAAGGCGGTAGGCCGCCCGGGCCCGCCCCCCGGGCAGGATCGGAGCCAACTGCAGATCAGCGCCCTTGGTTCTGCTGACAGCATCGGTGATCCGCAGGACCGGAGTCGGCCGGGCACCGCGGTTGGTGACCTCGAGCTCGATGCGGCTGGCGGAACCAGCGTGGACCCGAGGAGGATGAACATCGCGTCGGACGCCGACGTCGAGACGCAACAACGCCGCCCTGATGGCAACCACGACCACCAGCACCAGTGCGGCAGCGCCCATGAACGACAGTTCGACCACCGCCAGCAGACGACCCGCGGCCACCATGGCCACCGCGGCGGCGACCAGAACCCAACCTTGGCGGGTCAGCATCTCGGCTCCGACCGCGAAGGGACAGGCATGGGCGTTTCAGCGTCCGTCCCACGCCGGGGTGGCGACGGTGTTGAGGATGTCGTCGACCGCTTCCTTGGTGTTTCGTCCCTGGAGTTGGGCATCGGGGGTGAGCATCAACCGGTGAGCGAGCACCGGGTGGGCGAGGGTCTTGATGTCGTCGGGCATGACGAAGCTCCGCCCGTTCAGCGCGGCCAACGCCCGCGCCGCCCGCAGCCATCCGAGGGTGGCGCGAGGCGACATTCCGAGGGCCAGAGCGGGGTGACGTCGGGTCGCTTCGGCCATCTGCACCAGGTAGGTGGCGATGTCGGGGTGCACCGTGACGGCTCGTGCCACTCTGATCATGTCGAGCACCTGGTCGACGGTGGCGACGGCGTCGAGCCGGTCGACCACCGAGTCCTGACCGTGGGTGGCCAGGATGGCCAACTCGTGGTCGGGGCTCGGGTACCCGACTGAAATGCGCATCAGGAAGCGGTCGAGTTGGCTCTCGGGCAGGGGGTAGGTGCCCTCGTACTCGATGGGGTTCTGGGTGGCGA
>CAZEFG010000046.1:0-11944 GCA_964511355.1 uncultured Iamiaceae bacterium | reverse complement strand
GACCGTTCGGTGGTCCACGACATGCCCGGCACCACCCGCGACGCGGTCGACACCGTGGTCGAGACCCCCGATGGTCCCATCCGATTCGTCGACACTGCCGGCATGCGACGACGGGCTCGGATCGATGAGGGCACCGAGTACTACTCGTTCGTGCGTGCGCTCAGAGCGGTCGATGCCTCCGACGTCTCGCTCCTCGTCGTCGATGCCACCGAAGGCATCACCCACCAGGATCAACGCCTGGCCGAACGGATCGATGCTGCGGGTTGTCCCATCGTGGTCGTGCTCAACAAGTGGGAGACCCTCGACGCCGAGGGCAGGGCCGACATCGACTACCAGGTCGGTCAACGCTTGCATTTCCTGGGCACGTCTCCGGTGCTCAAGATCAGCGCCCTCACCGGAAAGGGTGTTCATCAGCTGATGCCCACCCTCACCCAGGCGATCACCGAGTACAACACCCGGGTCCCGACCCGGCGGGTCAACCAGGTGATCAGGGCCGCTCAGCAGGCCCAACCAGCTCCCGGGGGCGCTCGGGTCCTATACGCCACCCAGGGCGCCACCGACCCCCCGACCTTCACCCTTTTCACCAACCGCGATCTTCCCGCCACGTATCTGCGATACCTCGAGCGGCGGCTGCGGGAGGACCTCGATCTCGGCGCGACCCCCATCAAGCTGCGGGTCCGTCGCAGGGCCTCCTGAACGTCGACCCCGCCAACCCCGACGACTAGCATCGAGGCTCTGATGGAACAAGCACTGCTGGCAGTCGTTGCGGCTGCCGCGTTCGTGGCGGCGGTCGTCTGGGGTCGGTCGGCGTCGCATCGCGCCAAGGTTCTCCAGCGGGTGAGGCGCAACTCTGTCGACCCCGATGCCCGTAATCTGGCCCGCTCCGACTACCGCAAGGACCTGCACACCGCCGGGCTCTACGGCTCGATCGGCATCGTGGCGGCGGTGTCGGCCATCACCGGTTCGCTTTCGGCGTTGGTGTTCCTGTTGTTCCTCATGCCCATCGGGGCCACCTACGTGCTGGGGAGTCGTTTCGTTCCCGAAGCCAAGCTCGCCCAACAACGCCTCGAACTCGAACGGCGGGCACAAGAAGTACTCGACCAGGAGGACTCCGCTCCGCGGCGCTGGGCCGCCCGGCTCGCCCCCGAGGATCTGCCTGATGTCACCGGTTTCGAGATCGGCCGGGTCTACCAGGCCGGCACTGGGCTCATGGCGGGCGACTTCTACGACGTGTTCCGGGTCGCTCCCACCCGCGTGGCCGCCGTCATCGGCGACGTCACCGGACACGGCATCGAGCCGTCGATCACCGCGTTCCAGGCCAAGTACCTCCTGCGGACGTTCCTGCGTCAGTTCCGCGATCCCGCCCAAGCGCTCGAAGAGCTGAACCTACAGATGGCAGCCATGGACAGGGGCGAGGAGTTCATCTCGCTGTGCGTCGTGGTGTTCGACACCGAAGCGGGCACTCTGCGTTTCGCCTCGGCTGGTCACCCTCCGGCCTGGTTGTGGCACGAGCGTGAGGTGAGCCCTCTGCGGGCTACCGGTCCGCTCCTGATGCTCGACCCCAAGGGCACCTACTTCTCTCGTGAGATCCCGCTGGCCGACGGCGACATGGCCGTGCTCTACACCGACGGTCTGGCCGAGGCCCGCAACGGCGATTCGCTGTTCGGCGAAGACCGCGTCGCCACCATCATCCGGCGCGACCCGGGGGCGGCTCCCGATGTGCTGTGCAAGACCTTGCTCGAAGCGGCGCGCGACTTCAGCGAAGGTCCCCTCGAAGACGACGTCGCCATCTTGGCTGTACGGCGGTCCTGACCGGCTGCTGGCGTGCCATGGTGCGAGCGGTGCGACCGCTTCCTGAACCCCAATACGGTCAGTCCTGACGGGACCTGCCCCTCGTGCGGGCGGTCGGTCGACCCAGGACAACTGGCCACCGAACTGGAGCCCGAGGCCGAGGAAGAGTTCAAAGCGCCCTGGCATTTCTGGGTGATGGTCGTCGGAGTGGTGGTGTACCTGGGGTGGCGCCTCGTCGAGGGATTGAGCTGGGGCTGGGACCGTCTCTTCTGAGCCATCCGAGTTGTCGGGGCCCCCTCGGGAACGTAGTAGAGTGAAGCGCTTCACGGGCTGTGGCGCAGCTTGGTTAGCGCGTCGGTCTGGGGGACCGAAGGTCGTGGGTTCGAATCCCGCCAGCCCGACCAGAGCAAGAGGAGCAGGCCATCCGCAAGGGTGGCCTGCTCTGTTGTTTACGGGTGCTCGCGCTCCGACAGGCACCGACAGGGACCAACACTGACAGAGAGCAATAGAGCAACCCGCCCTCGACATTGGGACCTTGGTCCCTGTGAATGACAGTCCGGCTCCGCCACCATCGACTCATGCTCGCTGTTCCTGTCAACGATCTTGGGCCGTGGTTCCACCGGCATCCTCGTCTTGCCGTAGCTGCCGCTACCGGCCTCATGACTGCCATCTCGATCCTGCGGTTCGTCACCGGCGACGAGCGCGACGCCATCTCCTTGTTGATGGTTCTTCCGATCGCGTTGGTGGCGCTCGCCTTCGGGCTGCGGGCAGGAGCGCTGGCTGCGGTCGGGGCGGTGGCGGTTCTGGTGACCTGGGTGCTGGTCGAGGACATCGTGCTGTCACCCATCGGCTGGATCTCGCGGGTGGTCCCGTTGCTGTTGCTGGGGATTCTGATCGGACACGCCTCTGACGCGCAGCGGCGTGCTGCGGCGGTTGCGGCACGACTGGGGCTGGTCGAAGCCCGCCAGCGCGAGGCAGCCGAGATCAACGACACGATCGTGCAGAGCCTCACCGTCGCCAAGTGGAACGTCGAAGCTGGCAACGGCGAGGCCGGGATCAGTGCCCTGGAGGACGTGATCGAAGCCAGCCAGGCTTTGGTCGTTGACCTGCTGGCCGGACTCGACATCCCCCAAAGCGACCGTCGCCGCAGCCACAACGGCCACCGACAGCCTCACGCCGGGGTTTGACCACCCGGGTGGTCCCGGCCCGGTAGCGTGCTCGTCATGTGCGGCCGCTACGTGTCTGCGACACCGCCCGATCAGTTGGCGCAACACTTCGGGGCGACGATCACCGCCGAACAGGTGCTCGACGCCGAGTTCAACGTGGCTCCCACCCTCGGTGTCTGGACGGTGTTCGACGATGGCAGCACCCGGCGTCTCGACGTCGCCCGCTGGGGTTTGGTGCCTTTTTGGGCCGACGATCCCCGCATCGGCAACAAGATGATCAACGCCCGAGCCGAGACGGTCGCCACCAAGAATGCGTTCCGTAAGCCGTTCCGCAAACAACGCTGCATCGTGCCCGCCGACGGCTTCTACGAGTGGACCAGCGACGGCAAGACCAAACAGCCCTGGTACATCCAGCGCACCGACGGCGAACCGCTGGCGTTCGCCGGCCTGTGGGAGACCTGGCGGCCCCGTGACACTGAGCCCCGAGACACTGAGCCCCGAGACACTGAGCCCCGAGACACTGCGCCCCGAGACACTGCGCCCCGAGACACTGTGCAGTCCAGCGGGTCAGGCAGGGCCGACACCGGTGACCCAGCCGATCAGGTGCTGCGGACCTGCACCATCCTCACTGGGGCCGCCAACGAGAAGATGTCAGAGATCCACGACCGCATGCCGATCATCCTCCCACCGTCGGCGTGGGAGACCTGGCTCGACCCCGCGGTCGACGATGTCGATCTGCTCGGCACCTTCCTGGTGCCGGCACCCTCGGAGCTCATCACCTTCCATCCGGTGAGCACCGAGGTCAACAACGCCCGTAACAAAGGGGCCCACCTCACCCAGGCGGTCGATCGGCCCGAGGCGCCGGGGTGATCGCCGCCAAGGCCCTCCGGCGGAAGTTCGATTACCAGCTCCTGCGGTGGCAAGCCCGACTCGACGGCGAGTGGGCCGACCGTGTGCTTCCGCTCGTCGCTGCGGCAGTGCTGTTCACGATCCTCGCTGCCCTCTCATTGGCTCGTGTGCGCACCTTCGACACCGACGCGGTGCTGGCCCGCTGGACACAAGGTGCATGGCTCATCACCAACGGCCACGGCACCGAGGTCACCATCGGCGACGGAAACTTGTTCGAACCCCAAGCGGCGTTCGGGTTCTGGCTCATCGCCCAGCTGACCCGGCTGATCCCAGCCATTCCGCTGTTGGTCGTGGCCCAATCCGCGGCACTCGCCCTCGGGGTGATTCCTGTGTGGCGCCTGTGTCGCAAGGTTTGCAGCCTGCGCGCCGGTGCCGCGGTGGCCGCCGTCGTGGCCTACGGGTGCCACCCTTCCTTGCATCAGCTCAACCTGGCGGACTTCCACCCCGAGGCGATCGCGGTGCCTCTGCTGCTGGGAACCGCCTACGCCGGACTCCGACGGCACTGGATCATCGCCCTGATCCTGGCGGTGCTGGCCATGTCGTTGAGGGCAGACCTCGGCCTGACGGTGGCCGCCATCGGCGCGGTGGTCCTGATCGATACCAGAGCCCGTCAGGCCCGGCGCCTCGTGATTCTCGGCTTGGTGTGGTCCGTGGTGGCGCTTCTGGTCGTCCAGCCCCGCCTGGGCGACGGCGGCTTCGTGCACGCCGAAGCGTTCGCCGCCTATGGCGACACCGTCCCCGGGGTCCTGTGGGGCATGCTGAGCGATCCATTGGCGCTCCTCGGCGACGTGTTGGCCAGGTCGAGCTTCGCCATGATCGTGGCCGTGGCTGCGCCGGTGGCGTTCCTGCCGCTGCTCGCACCCCGCTATCTCCTGCCGGCCATCGCTCCGCTGGTGGTAGTGGTGGTGGCCGATGTTCCGCTCGACGGGGTCGACGGGATCGCCAATACGATCCCGGCCCTGGTCTTCGCCTTCATCGCCCTGCCGTTCGCGTTGAGTCGGATCGGCCGTCGCAACATCGAGCGGATCACCGTCGACCGCAGGGTGCTGGGGGCCCTGTTACTGGCGGCGGTGGTGTTCTTCGTCAACGACTCGCCATCGTCGCCCTATGAGGGGCCCTGGAACTGGGGCGGTAGGAGCCTCACCGACCAGGCTCGTCTCGAAGCCGTGAGCTTGGTGCCTGACGATGCCGCGGTGCGGTCGTCGGTACCGACACTGGCCGAGCTGGCTGAGCGCCCAGAACTGTTCGAAGCCATCGACGGCCGCATGGTGGGAGGTCGCCAGCTGGCCGACGGGGTCGACGCCGTGCTGATCGACCGGAGCCTCACCGACGGTTGGGATGAGTTCCGCCGAGTCGGAGTCGAGCGGGCGGTGCTCCAACAGGGCTTTGAGCTGGTCTTGGACCGCGACGGAGTGTTGCTGTTCTTGCGCTCGTCAGCCGCTGACCCCTGAGGCACCCTGGCTTCGCAGGGCCCCGCGGATCTGTTCGGCGGCGGTGGCGATCGACTCCGGGCTGGCCTCGTTGTCGGCGTTGGCAAAATCGAGGTCGTGAACGCCCCATATCGGCACGAGGTGGATGTGGGTGTGGGGGACTTCGAGCCCGGCGAGCATCAGGCCGACCTTGACCGGCTGAAACGCAGCCTCGATGCCCTTGGCGATGGTGTGCGACACCGTCATCAAGTGCTGAACCAGATCAGGTTCGAGGTCGACCCAGTGGTCGACCTCGGCGATCGGCACAACCAAGGTATGGCCAGGACGCAGGGGAGCGATCGACATGAACGCCACGCACCTTTCGTCGCGCCACACGAACTGTCCGGGCAGATCGCCGGAGATGATGCGGGTGAAGATCGAAGCCATGGTTCGATGCTAGGGCTACCGCAGAGCGGCAGGCTTCTAGAGTGAGGCCATGTCGCCGCCCGCCGTCGTTCCCGATGCCTCCGACGCGCCAACCGATGGGGGCCTGTTCACGGTGCCCAACCTGGTCACCCTGGTCCGTCTGGGCTGCGTGCCGGTGTTTCTGTGGCTGTTGTTCGGACGTGACGATCATCTGGCCGCAGCGTTGCTGTTGGCCGCCCTGGGGGCCACCGACTGGGTGGATGGCTACCTCGCCCGCCGCCTCGGGCAGGTGTCAGAGATCGGCAAGATCCTCGATCCCACCGCCGATCGGATCATGCTCTTGGTCGCGGTGGTGTCGATCGCGGCGGTCGACGCGGTTCCGTGGTGGTTCGCCGGGATCGCCTTGGTCCGCGAGCTTCTGATCTCGATCACCGCGCTGGTGCTCGGGGCGATGGGCGCCCGTCGCATCGACGTGACCTGGTGGGGAAAGACCGGGACCTTCCTCCTGATGTTCAGCTTTCCGTTGTTCCTGTCGGCGTCAGCTGACTGGCCCGCCGCCGATGTGGCGTGGTGGTTGGCTTGGGCGTGCGGAATCCCGGGCCTGGCGATCTCCTACTACGCAGCCTGGGGATATGTGCCCATGGCGAGGCAGGCTCTGAGCGACGGACGCAGTGCCAGACGGTCGCTCCCACGGCAGGTTCGCAGCGACCAAGGCTGAACCTCTGGTGGAGAGTGAAGGATCGGTCGCCCTCGCCGCATTCGTCTTGTAGCGTCTCAGCGATGAACATCCCTGACGATCTCCGGTACTCGACCGATCACGAGTGGGTGCGAATCGACGGCGACCGCCTGCAGATCGGAATCACCGACTACGCCCAGGACGCCTTGGGTGATGTGGTCTTTGTCGACATCCCCGAAGCGGGCCGCACCCTCGCCCTGGGCGAATCCTTCAGCGAGGTCGAGTCCACCAAATCGGTGTCCGACATCTATGCCCCGGTGGCGGGGGTGATCGTCGACGTCAACGCCGATCTGGCCGACCATCCCGAACGACTCAACGAAGACCCCTACGGCGAAGGCTGGATCGCGGTCATCGAAGCCGCTGACCCGTCCCAGGTCGAGGCTCTCCTCGACGCCGCCGCCTACCGGGCGCTGGTCGAGGGCTGAGCCATGGCCGACGTCGTGTGCGGCACCTGTGGGCACCACAACCCCTTGGGGAGCAACTACTGCTCCTCCTGCGGAGCTGCGCTCACTGACCGCGACCCCGATCCCACCACCATGGCCATTCCGGTCGAGGAGATCGGGGTCGACGACGACGTGACCTTCGACGCCGACCAGATCGAGGTCGGCACCGGGATGCTGCTGGTCCGCCGGGGACCGAACGCTGGGTCGCGTTACATGCTCGACCACACGGTCACCACGATGGGTCGGCATCCCGACAGTCGGATCTTCCTCGACGACATCACCGTTTCGAGGCGCCACGCCGAGATCCGCCGCACCCCAGCGGGTTACACCGTGGTCGACGTCGGTTCGCTGAACGGCACCTACCTAAACCGAGAACGGGTCGACGAGAGCTCGCTCACCGACGGTGACCTCATCCAGGTGGGCAAGTTCAAGCTGATGTTCGTGGCGCATGCCACCGCGGGGTCCGACGAGTGAACGAGGCGGCGGCCCGGTCGATTCGGGGCCACCTGTCGATCGGCGAGGTCCTCAACCTGCTGCAGGACGAGTTCCCCGACATCACCATTTCCAAGATCCGGTTTCTCGAAAGCCAGGGTCTCATCGACCCTGAGCGCACCCCCTCGGGTTACCGCAAGTTCTACGAAGCCGACATCGCTCGGCTGCGGTGGATCCTGGTCCAGCAACGAGAGAACTTTCTGCCCCTCAAGGTCATCAAGGAGCGTCTCGAAGGCGGCGAACTCGATCTGCCTGACGACTCGGCTCCCGAGCCCCCGCCAGGCGCCGATCGCCAGCGGCCCACTCCAGCCGAACTCGATCTCGAATCAGACGCCGACCCAGACCGACCTTCGCCTCCCGATTCGGCCACACCGGCCGCCGATCAACGGACCGAGCGGTCCGATCGGCAAGCGCCCGAGGACCCTTCGGGTCGTCCCGCCCCGGTGATCGCGATCTCTCCAGACCCGGGATCCTCGCCTGAGACCACCAATCAGGCGTTTCAACCGTCTGACCCTGGCCCCGGAAGGGGCGCGGCCAGGTCGACGCGTGACGCAGTCCGGGCCGCTCCACACGATGCAGGAGTCGCCGCGGTGGCCCTGACCCGCGACGAACTGGCCGACGCCGCAGGCATAACCCCAGCCGATGTCGCCGACCTCGAACGCTTCGGGTTGCTCACCGGACGACCGATCGGGCCCACCGTCCTCTACGACGAAGCAGCACTGGGCGTGGCCCGTCTCGCCGCCGGGTTCATCCGGCACGGGGCCGAGGGACGACACCTGCGGATGTACAAGGTGGCCGCCGAGCGGGAAGCGTCGTTCTTTGAGCAGGTGCTCATGCCCCTGCTCAAGCAGCGGCACCCCGAGGCCCGCCAGCAGGCGGTCGAAACGTTGGGAGAGTTGGCTGAACTGGGCGAGGGCCTCCGGGCCGCGATGCTCCACAACGCCCTCCGGGACTACCTCGGCTCGCCTTGACCGCGCCCCCCGAGGACGCTCCGGCCGCCCCGAGCGTCATCCTCGACCCGTCTGCCATCCGATCAGTGGTCGATCGTCTGGCCATCGAGCTCGGGGCGGACCACGACGACCAGTCGATCCTGGTGTCTGTGCTCAAGGGGTCGCTCATCTTCACCAGCGACCTGGCGCGCCGACTGCGGTTCAACCCCCGCATCGATTTCGTGGCCATGTCGACCTTCGAGGGTGGGGGACGGGCCCGGCTGGTGAAGGATCTCTCTCTCGACATCGAGGGGGCAAAGGTGGTGTTGGTTCACGATGCGATCGACACCGGGCTGAGCACCTCCTTTCTGCTCGACGAATTGGCTCGGCATCGTCCGAGCTCTCTTTCGGTGTGCACGCTCATCGACAAGCCTGCCCATCGTCTGGTGCCGCTGAGAATCGACTACGTCGGCGTCACCGTCGAAGACGACTTCTTGATCGGCTACGGCCTCGACTTCGCGGGCCGCTACCGCAACCTCGGACTGATTGCCGCGGCCGACCCCGACCGGCTGAGCCTCGATCCCGATTGCTATGTCGAGTGGGCCCACCGCCGAAACGGTCTGACGGTACGGGGTGAAGGAGACCCCGCATCCGGGTAGGGTCGCGCCATGGTGCAGATGGAGCTGATCGGGGTGCGAGTCGAGGTCCCTTCGAATCAGCCCATGGTCGTCCTGCGTGAGACCACGGGAAGCATGCGGACGCTTTCGATCTGGATTGGCGGCCCAGAAGCCACCGCCATCGCCGTGGCCCTCGAGGGCCTGGAGCCTCGTCGCCCACTGACCCATGACCTTTTCAAGCTGGTGCTCGATGACCTCGGTGCTCAGCTCGTACAGGTGGTCATCTCCGATCTTCGCGACAGCGTCTACTACGCCGACCTCCACCTGCGTACCGCGTCGGGAACTTCGATCATCTCGGCTCGACCCTCTGATGCGATCGCTCTGGCCATCCGCATTGGTACCCCGATCCATGCCGAGGAATCGGTGCTCGAAGAAGCCGGTTTTGTCGAGGTTGAGCCTGAAGCTCCCGAGGACGTGGTCGAGCAGTTCAAGGAGTTCATCGAGAGCGTGGAGCCCGAGGATTTCGGGGCCTGAGATCCACCCGTTGACGGGCGCGCGCGCCCGTCGTACCCTGACCGGTAGCTGACATCGACGTAATTTCGTCAATGTCGCTTTCCGAACATGGGGCCGCCAGCGCCCAGATTCCCGACGGGGAGACCACCACCATGACCGATTCGAAGCGCGACCGAGCCCTCGCCGAGGGTTACAGCGGGCGCCGAGCCGCCGAAATCGTCGGCATCACTTATCGCCAGCTCGACTACTGGGCGCGCACCGATCTGGTCCGCCCTTCGCTGGCCGAAGCCAATGGCAGCGGAAGCCGCCGTCTCTACTCGTACCGCGATCTGCTCGAGCTCAAGGTCATCAAGAGCCTGCTCGACGCCGGAATCCGGCTCGAGTCGGTGCGCGGCGCCTTCACCTACCTCCGCGAGCACCTCGGTGAGGACGTAACCACCGCCAACCTGGTGATCCGCGGCTCGGCCGTGCTGGTCAGCACCGACGAGGACCTCGTCGACGTCATGAAGCAAGGCCAAGGCGTGCTGAACATCCTGCCCCTCGGCGGCGTCAAGGACGAGGTCGATGCGGCCATCGTCGAATTACGGCCAGCCGCCTCCCAGATGGCGGCCGACCCTATGGCCGAGCGGCGGGCGGCAGGCGACTGATCCGGTGATCGACCGCCTCGACGACGTGGCGGATGCGTCGCTCCCGGCGGCGCAAACCGAGTTCGTGCACAATGCCGAGCACCAACTGGCCGTCCTGCTCGACTTCTACGGCATCGAGTGGCAATACGAGCCTCACGCCTTCGTGCTCGAACGCAACGCCGACGGTCAGATCACCGAAGCCTTCCGGCCCGACTTCTACCTGCCTCGTCATGACCGCTACCTCGAAGTCACCACCTTGCGGCAGTCGTTGGTGACCCGCAAGAACCGCAAGGTGCGCCGCCTGCGCGAGTTGCACCCTGACATCGACATCTCGATCATCTACCAGCGCGACTACCGCCACATGCTCGTCCGTTACGGTCTCGAGCCGCCCGAACAGGACACCGAGCTGTGTCGCGGTACCCGGGCCGCCGAGACCGGGTCAGGTTTGCTCGACCTCGGGGTCATCGGTCCCAGCCACCCATCGAGCCCTGAGTTCAAGAGGCTGGCCAGCACCTCACGTTGACATCGAGGGCTAGCTTGGGCCGATGTCCAGCACCGATCCAACCGCGGCCGACTTCGAGTACGACGAGTTCGCCTATCTGGCCGAGAATGCCGAAGAAGTCGGCCTCGAAATCGAGTCCCTGCCCCCGGTCGAGCGGGTGGAAGTGGCGGTGGCGGGCACTCGATCCCTGAGCGCGTTGCGATGGGGGAGTGGGCCGATCGAGATCGTGCTGCTTCACGGCACCGCCCAGAACGCCCACACCTGGGACACGGTGATGCTCGCTCTCGGTCGCAACGGTCTGGCGATCGACCTTCCCGGCCACGGCCATTCCGGGTGGCGAGACGACTTCGGCTACCGACCCCACCAGATGGCCAGCGATGTCGAAACCATGATCGAAGCTCTGGTCGACCAACCAGTGGTCCTGGTGGGCATGTCGTTGGGTGGGGCCACGGCGAACGCCATCGCCGCCAACCGCCCTGACCTGATCCGGCGGGTCATCGCGGTCGACATCACCCCCAACCCCGATCCCGAAGCGGCCAAGGACATCCACGACTTCGTCGCCGGTCCCCAGAGCTTCCCGAGCTTCGCCGAGATCCTCGACCGCACGGTCCAGTTCAACCCCACGCGCTCGGTTTCGTCGTTGCGTCGCGGCATCGTCCACAACGCCCGCCGCAACGACGACGGTTCGTGGCAGTGGCGCTACGACCGCCGCGACCGCTCGCAGGCCGCACCAGTGGAGCTACCCCAACCGTGGGTGCACATCGAGGCCATCTCGGCGCCGTACCTGCTGGTCAGAGGGGGCGGCAAGGGCTCCCTCGTCACCGACGCCGGGGTGGCCGAGCTGCAGCGGCGCCTACCCGGCGCCGAGGTGGTCACCGTCGACGATGCCGGACACTCGATCCAAGGCGACAAGCCCCTCGAGTTGGCCCAGCACATCGAGAGGTTCGGCTTCGCCGACTGATCCGCCGCCGGCGGGGCCTTCGGACATGAACGCCCCTTGACCAACCGGTGGGGATAGGTTGGCCCCATGGAGAGACGGATCTTCGGGCTCGAGAACGAGTACGGGGTGACTTGCACCCTCCGCGGGCAACGTCGCCTGAGCCCCGACGAGGTTGCTCGCTACCTGTTCCGCCGGGTCGTGTCGTGGGGGCGTAGCTCCAACGTCTTTCTCGCCAACGGCGCTCGTCTCTACCTCGACGTCGGGTCCCATCCCGAGTACGCCACCCCAGAATGCGATTCCATCCACGAAGTCGTGGTGCACGACAAGGCCGGCGAACGAATCCTCGAACAGTTGTTGGTGTCGGCCGAGCAGCGCCTGCGGGAAGAGGGCATCCGGGGCGACATCTACCTGTTCAAGAACAACACCGACTCGGCCGGCAACTCCT
>CAZEFG010000045.1:0-11959 GCA_964511355.1 uncultured Iamiaceae bacterium | reverse complement strand
GGTGGTGCCTCAGGCGGGGTGCCGTCGGCTGTGACGCCGTGTGACCACGGCGAGGAAGGGGGCGGGCAACCGGTGCCGCAGGCAAGGCGAAAGCGCAGCGGGCCCTAGCGAACCAAGCGCAGCGAAGGGAGTGGGTTGAGCTGTCCGGTTGCGCGCCACCGGCGTCGTGGTAGGCGTCTGTGAACAGCCGATGAGCGCTCCGCCAGACACCGACCGGGCACCAGCGCACGGGCCTGGGTCGACATCGGCTGGCTTCGACCGAGAGCGAGACCACAACCGAGCCCAGGGGGTGATCACCGTTGGTGGGTGGCCACAGACAACGCCGGGGCAGCCGGATTCGTCGGGTGTTGGCAGCGGGCGTGGAGGTCGATCAGGGCTGGGTCAAGGCGCGCAAGCCAGGTCGGTGCCACATCGCCCAGGCGGACCTGCACCGACACGACCAGCGGCCCGGGCCGCTCGATCATTGCGAACCGGTCCATTCGCCGCAGCGTCCGTTCCAGTCCCGACTGGGTTCCGCCGACTGATCCAAGCCCCAGGCGCCCGGCGATCTCGGCCGCCGACAGCACCGCGGTGGGACGCTGCTGGACTTGGCGAGCCAGTAACCGCCAGGCCAAATAGGAGGCGGGGCCAACTACCGGTAACCAGAACGTCTCGGGATAGGCGTCGTCGATCCCCCACCGCCCGGTCTGGCCGCCGGCCACGATAACGATGGCGTCGTCGGCCTTCACAGGACTGCTGCTCCTGCGACCAGGGCGTCCTCGGCGCGGCGGCGACGCCTCTCCAGGCTTCGCCTGCTGGTCCCGGCGTGGCGGGCCAAGTCCGCCATGGGGGTGTCGCCGACCCGGTTGGCCAGGATGATCCGGGCGTCGTCGACATCGACGATCCCCGCGGCGAGCGCCACGGCGACGGTGTCGAGGAGCTCCTCGCCGGGAGCGGACCCACTCTCAACTGCGACCACCTCGATCTCGGCTGGGACGACCGGTGCATCAGCGGCCGCGGCCCGCCGAAGTGGTTTGGCCGCGTCGAGGAGAATGTTGGCGGCGATTTTTCGGGGCCGACGCGCCAGTGGGTAAGCGACGATCCGTTCATAGACCGACGCAACCGCTGCTGCTTCGACCTCGGCGCGGTCCCCACTGGCGGCCCACCGCCTCACCAGGGCCCGAATCCCGGGGGTGAGCCAGCCAAGCAACGCCCGGGCTGCGAGCCCGTCACCTTCAACAGCGCGGGCGACAAGGGCCACAAGGACCCGATCCGCGGCCTCGGCGGGCGCCGCCAAGGTCCAACGGCGAGCCTCGTCGAGGGTCCCACAGCCGGTCAGGGCCCCAACCTCGGGCAGCCGGGCGGCAACGGCCCGGTCATGGCCGATGTGGGTTTCCCATTCGTGGTCGAGCTGGTCGAGCAAAGAGCGCATTGGGCCTCCGTTCGTGGTTGAACAGAAGCGACGATCCGCCCCCTTGGTCCCTTGCCCGGTCCCCGATCTAGTCCCTCGATCCAGAAACCTCGCGACATCGGCGAGATCATGGGCAGAACCCGCTCCCCCACCGTCGAATTGCAGTTCCCGACAGGTGGGCGGCCCCAGCTCCTTCATTGGAAGCCTTGGGCGGCGAAGCCGCCCACATTTTCAACAGCTGTTAGTTCCGGCACGCGCGTTTCCCGCGACCAACTCATTCAACGATGAGTAACCACCAGCTCCGAGCCTCGCTTAGAACGCTCGAAGCGTGGTACCTCACCCGTAAGGGTGGGGGTGCACAGCCAACGGTGGCCGTCTCTATAGACGGCCAAACCCGAACAGTGCTGACCTGCGACAACCGCTGAGTTATCCCCAACCCACCCCTGCTGGGGTCCTGGGCGGTGGCGGGGCGCGTTGAACTAGTCCCGGTGGGCTCTAGCTGGTTGTGTGCTTGGCCAAAGCAGCAAGGCGCCGGAGCTGGGCTCAACGGCTGGTGGCCACTGGCCCCTACGGAGGTGAGTGGCCTTTGCCGCCACAGCGCTCACAGCGCGCCACCCCATCGCCGCGTTCCACCCAGCCCTGCCCCCCACATGGATCACAGGGCGCCAAAGCGGCAAGCTGCCGCCGGCGCTGTTCTTGCGTGATGATCTCAGCGCTGCTTTGGGTTGTCCGCTGGGCGCCTGCACCACTCCCCCGCCGATGGCCGCCCCGCCGGCTGGGGGGCCGTTGTTGGCCACGTTGGCGACGAGCCCGAGCAGCGTCTTCTTGGGCTTCGAGACGGGCCTTGACCGCGGCTGGGATATGGAACGACTTGAGGCTGGACACATAGACGATCTGGCCGGCCTCGAGCCGGTAGCGGTGCTGAACCTTCACGAACCCGATCTCGACCAGTTCGCTCATGTAGCGCTGCACGGTGCGCTCAGATCGGTCCAGGTCCTCACCCAGGGTGCGGTGAGAGGCCCATACCGCCCCGGCCATCTTGTCCGAGCGGTCCAGCAACACCAGATACAGCGAATGCGCGCCATGGGAGATCATCCCCGCCAACAGGGCCTCCATCGCCGCGCGACGACACCGGTTGCGTTGGTTGATGTCGTGGCGTTCGCTCGGGTCATGAGGCGACCAGTGCCTCGCATAGCGAGGCGTGGTGACCCGCGCCGGATGCCCGGCTGGTAGCCGGTTACCGCCGCGACCTGAAACGACCACGGCGGGGTCGTTGGGGTCTCGTTTCAGTTCGGGGGCTGGCGGGCCCTCGGTGACGATGGTCGTTGTTCTCTCTCCGGTGATCGCACTGTGATCGACCGGTCGAGTCCCCTGACTAGTCCCCCGCCCAGCTCAGGACGGGCGCGACAGTCACACCCTTTCTCGCCTATCCCTTCCCCTCGGGACTCCGCCGGGGTATGCTCATCTCGTCCAAAGAGAGCGAACCTGGAGTGCGGCGTGGGAAGGGTTCGACGGTAAGGGTGCCCACCTTTCGGGGTGGGCCTCAACCGTTTTCGGGCAAGGTCAGCTCGCTAGGCGACCCTCCAGGTGTTCGTCATTGCCCAAGGCGGCCGACACCGCCAGGCGGACCACTTCGGCTCGGCTGATCCCAGCGGCTTTGGCGGCCGCATCCAGCGCAGCGAGTTCCTCGTTACGGAACCAGACCGAGGTCTTGGTCCCAGATGACCTTGTGTGCCGTGGAGTCCAGTCCGCTCCCCCGGCCGCCGGGGTCAGGCTGTAGGTGTGGTCTGGGTTGCGCTGGACCAAACCCGCGGCGCGAAGCTCACCCAGGTATTTGCGCACGTTGCCCTCGTGGCGACCTACGATCACGCCGAGTTCAGCGGCGGTGAGCGCACCCCGCTCACGTAGGGCTTCAAAGGTCGCCTTACCCGCCTCAGGCACATTGATCGTCGGCTGCGTGCTCATGACTATTCATGATGGCGGCCCCAACCTCGCCGCGCGCGGATGGTCGCCCCTCAAGCGCGCGCGCTGCCATCCCGGCTACCGCTCCAGACAACTCACCTCTGGTCCTACGAAAACCCAAAGGGGGCGGGCCCTAAAGCCCACCCCCCCCTGCTTGATTGGCGGCTGATCAACCGGGGTGTTGAATGCGCGTCCAACGAGGCGAGGGGGGATCGTCCTGGGCCCGTTGCTGCCGGTGGAACTGGGGGTCAGCGAGCGGGTTGGTTCGCGCCCCTGGGGGGACACCCCCAGCCCCCCGGCGGGGTGGTTCAGGTGCTGCGGGCCGGTCGAGGTTGCTACTGGTGGTCGGCTTGGTAGCGGTCGAGTTCAGCGCGAGCAAAATGCACCCACCGCGATCGTCGGCCGTGCATGGGCGCGAGAGTGGGGGTGAGCTCTTCGGTGTCGACGAGGGCGAACAGTTCTCGGGTGCTGAGCCCGAGCAGCTCAGCGGCTTGGACTGCGGGGACCAGCTCGGTGGCGGTGGTCATGGCCATGACGGTACTCCTTAGAGGTTGGGGAACAGGCGGTCGATGAGGACCGCTTCGGCGTCTTCGATCTGCAGGATGAGACCAATCAGGGGGGAGTCGGTGAGGGCCTCTCGCATGTCGTGGACCAAAGCGAGAAGGTCGAGGGCTTCGGTGGCGCTGAGTTCGATCCGGCGGGAGTTGTCGGCCATTCGGGGGAGTTCGCTCCTGAGGTGGGCCTTGGCGGGGTGCGCTTGGCTGTGGCGCCGTATGACCACGGCGGGAAAGGAGCGGGCCACCGGGGCCGAAGGCCAGGCGAGAGCGAAAGCGGGCCCTAGCGACCGAACGAGAGAGGGAGTGGGTTGAGCCGGCCGGTTGCGGGCTCCTGTCGTCGTGGTAGGCGTCCCTGAACAGCCAAAGTGCCCCCGGGTCCACCGGCGAACGGTCCGCATGGCTCCTCTGGCGTATCGGGTTCAGGGGTAGCGGAGTTGGAGGGCGTCGTTGACCAACGCCGATACGTTGCCGCTGGTGAGTTCGGTCGCTACCTGTTGGATGGCGGCGACCTCATCGGGCCACAGGATCGCTGTGGTGGCCAGCCGGGGCTCGTCTCCGCGTCGGCGATGGCTGACACGTTCCGCTGGGAAGGGCCCCACTCCCCTACTGTCCTGGGCGGCCAGCTCTTGGGCCAGGGCCTGGTAGCCGTCGCGCATGGCCCGCATGATGATCACCCCTCGACTGTCGCCGGTTTCGGCGGCTTCGGCATCGAGGGCTTGTCGGGTTCGCACCGTCAGATACACCGTGATGGAACGCTTGTTTCCGATGGTGCGCCCAATCAGCCCGTCATCTCCCACCTCGGTCTTGGTTGGGCTGGCTGGTGGGTTCCGTTCACTGGTCGTTTTGCGGGATGTCCGCTTGCGGAGCGCAGCAGCGTCCGGTTGCGGTGCAGGTTCTGTTGGAGAGCGAGATCCGGTTTCGGCCTCAGCTGGAGCTGTCGGTGTTGGGTCGGGAGCTGGGATCGTGGCGCGCCGTGGCGGAGGTGGAACCGAAAGGCCTCGTAGTCCAGCTTTGGCCCGGGCCTGAGGATCAGCCATGGGTCGCCTCCTGGAGTCGGGTCATGTACAGATCGATCACCGCTTCGGTGATTCTTTGGTAGTCCTCGGCCAGGCCCGACGCTGCTCCGGAGAACTCTTCTTCGTCGACTCGAGATTCCCCTTGGCGTCGTTTCCACCACGGGGTGCGTGGCGTGGTCGCCGCCGCCTGCTCATACTCGTGAGCGAGCCGACCTCGGTTACGGGTACCGATGCTGGCTCGTACTGCGTGGCGGAGCGTCGGATCGAGTACCGGAATGCCCGAACCGTCCAGGATCTCGCCGAGACGCTCGCGCGCATCGGCGATGATCCGGGCAGCGCCGGCAGGCACCAGGGTGAGCACGACCGCCAGGATCTGGATGTGAGGGTTGGTCCGTTCCCTGGCGGCGACCACCTGGTCGATGACTTGGGCGAGACCGTCGATCGACGCGTCGTCGACCAGGGTGGGGATCAGCACAAAGCCCGCGGTAGCGGTGCCCGCTTCGTGAAGCTGCCAGATCCCCGGCGGGGTGTCGATGATGATCAGGTCGTAGTTGTCCGCGATCGAAGCGAGCGACCGATCAAGCCAGAGCGGGTCGTCGCCAATGGCAGCCACCGCCTCGCGGAGGTGTCGACCGCCCGGGATGAGATCGAGGCCGGGCCGGACATCAACCAAGGGCTGCAGGGCAGCTGAACTCACCGCGGCCCGCAACAGCCCCTCCCCTTCGTCGCTTCGGTCCATCACTCCCAGGTCTCGACTGAGGTTGCCCTGCACGTCGAGATCCACGGCCAGCACCCGCCACTCCCCCAGCGCGACTACACCCGCTAGGTTCGCCGACAGCGAAGTCTTGGCCACACCGCCCTTGCCGTTGAACACCATGATGCTATGCGGCTGCAATGGTCCTCCCATAGTCCAAACGTGGGCACACAACCGTTGTACCACGGTCGAACCACGCTCCGACAACTAATAGCACACCATCACACGGTGTGTAAACGCTGGTGTGACAGTGGTTCCTCTACATCCTGTCTATAGATCGACAGTGGTTCGGCCGTTCTCGCTACGTTGTCTATCTATTGTCGATTTGTTGCCGATCTGTGGTCTGGCCATTGTGTGACCGTCGTCGCTTAGGTCGGGTCAACTCCGACGACAGGCCGGTGACTGACTGGTAACGTTCGGTCAGTCGGCGATGAAGGCGAGGCCACAAATGGTGGACGGCGTGTCTAAGGGCCTGTTAGGGTCTGGCGAAGCGGGGCAGGATCGTTGGGCCCTCCCGCTGGTGCAGGACCCGCCCGACCGTGTGTTGAGACCTAGTGCAGCGTCACGCTGCGGAGGCCACATGGTTCGAACGATCCGCCCAAAGCATTACCGGCGACTGATCGTCGTCGGTGTTGTCGCGCTCGCCTTGGTCGCATGCAGCAGCGACGGCGAAGCCGCCCCAGAAACGACCACGACGACGGCCTCGACTACCAGCACCACCTCCACCACGGTGGCGACCACGACCACGCTGAGCCGACGCGAGCAACAAGAGATCGAGATCCTCGACGCCTACCGGGCCGCGGCGACCGCGTTCTCCGAGGCAGGCGACCCGCCCGACCCGAACCATCCCGCCCTGGCGGCCACCCACGTCGGGGTGATGTTGGATCATCGCCAACAGGTCCTGATGGCGCGGCGGCATGAGGGCCTCGCCGCCCGGCGCCCGGAGAACTCAGTGCGCCGTATCGAGCTGATCGACGGGACCATGGAGATCAACGACGAGATCGCCATCTTCGAGATCTGCGACATAAACGACGGGCAGCTAGTCCCGGTCGATGGTGGCCAGCCCGATGACCGGGTGTGGTCGGAACACTGGCGGGTGGCCATGGAACCGGCGGATGGCACCTGGCTACTAGCCGAGGCGTTCGAGGTCGAGGTGGTTGAGGGGGTGGGGGGATGCGCCGAGGGTTGGTGAGCCTGATCACTGTCCTGTTGGTGTTGGCCGCCGCCTCACCCATCGGAGCCCAGACCGGAGGTGGACGAGAAGGCGGCGGGACCGGGCGGGCGCACTGTGAGCTGTTCCCGGACCGGGCGGATTGCCAGGCCGAAAGCAGCCCCGTGGGCAGCACTGGCGGCGGGGGTGGTGTGTCGATGGTGTGTGAGCAGAGGCTGGTCAACACCATCGAACAGATCCCGTTGGACGACGCAGGGGCGATCCCTACCGACTTCTGGAGCAACCCACCCGAGGATGTTCTCGAACGGGGCTTTCAGTTGATGTGGGTGCGGTGCCGCACCCTGCCTGATGGCGAGTCAGGCGAGTGGCGGATGTACGAGTGGGCTCCGGGGGAGCCAGCGATGCGGACCGAGGACCTGGTGGTCATTGCTCGTACGTCTCTGCCGTTCCCCCTGCCGGCGCCGCGGTTGTCGCCATCGCCGGATGACGTCGGGTTCTTGTTGGTGAACTTCGAGAACTGGGTCTGGGTCGACAACTGGGAGACCATCAGCGCCAGCGCCAGCGCTCTCGATGTCACGGTGACCGTGACCGCGGAGCCGGTGCGCCTGGAATGGGACTGGCCGTCATCGGTGCCCCACGCAGGGGCGTCGGGATCGTGTGCGGATGGCTCGGTGGCCTATGACCGGTCACGGCCGTTGGCGTCGCAGTCGACTTCGTGTCTGGTGGTGTTCCATCGGCCTTCGGCCCGGGAACCTGATGCCACCTATCAAGGCACGGTGTCGGTGGTCTACCACGTGACATGGACCAGCAACATCGGCGAGTCGGGGGACCTCGGTGAGGTCACCCGGTCGACGCCAACCCCGGTACGGGTCGGCGAACAACAGGTCCTGAATCGATAGGAGCGGCGGGGTATGTCAACTCTCACCAGACAATCGGCTCAGCGGTCGGTGAACGGCCACCGACCAGCCACAGTCGCAATGTCGCGGGCTCGGAACCGGTCGCTGCCATGGTTGGCGTTGGGCATCGTGCTGGTACTCGGTGGGGCGCTCGCCGCCGGATTGTTGGTGCAGTCGGCGGGGGAGCGGGTGCCGGTGGTGGCAACGGCCCGGCCGATCACCCAGGGCCAGGTCATCACCGCCCAAGACCTGCGGGTGGTCGAGGTAGCGGTCGACGGCGAAGCCGCGACTGTCCCTGGTTCGGCCCGGGCAGGCCTAGTCGGCCAGCGGGCCACCACCCGTATCCCTGAGGGAGCGTTGTTGGCTCCGGGCCAGATCGGCCCCACCGGAGGCTTGGAGCCGGGCATGGTGATCGTGGGCGCCCCGCTAGCACCGGGACAGGTGCCGATCCCGAACCTGCAGCCGGGTCACCGGGTGCGGATGGTCTCTGCTGGGACTGACGGCCTCGAACTGGAGGTGTTGGGTCCGGCAACTGTGTATTCGGTAAGCCCGATCTCGTCGGGTTCGACCTTTGTGGCCCTGGTGGTACCTGACGAGGTGGCCGACGGGGTGACCGAGGTCGTCGCGGCGGGTCGTCTCCGTCTGGTGTTGTTGCCAGGGGAGGACTGAGCGGTGCTGGTGGCGGTGGCATCCATCCATGGCGCACCCGGAACCACCGCGTTGGCGGTGGGCCTGGCCACGGCCTGGACCGAAGTGGCTGGGCGGGCGGCGGTGTTGGTGGAAGCGGACCCTGATGGGGGAGTGCTGGCCGCCCGTCATGAGGAACTGCGTGCTCATCGCACTCTGGCTGATCTGGTGGTGGCGGTACGCCGAGGTGTCGACGCCGCAGCGGTGGAGGCGTTGAGCCAGAAGTTGTGGGACTCAGTACCGGTGATTCCCGCGCCGCCTTCGGCCGAACAGGTCACTGCCGCTTTGACTACCGGCACCGACCGGCTGGGCACTGCACTTGGGTCACTTGCTGGTTTGGATGTGGTGGTCGATGTGGGGCGGCTGACCAAACGGTCCCCGGCGACAGCCTTGGCCCGGGCAGCCGATCGCACCCTGTTGGTGGTGCGTCCCGCCTTCGAGTCGGTGGCCGCAGCGGCGACCAGGGTGGGGGAGCTGCGTAGCTTGGGGATCGAACCGGCCTTGGTGTGTGTGGGCGCGGAGCCCTATGACCCCGATGATGTCGCGGCCGCTGCGGACGCTGAGTTGTTGGCGGTCATTCCTCATGACTCTCGCACCGCTCAGGTGTTGGCTGGCGGTCCGGGCCGGGATCGTCGGGTGCGACGTTCGGGCCTGTGGCGGGCGACCACAAACCTTGCCCGGGTCTTGGCCGACACCGCACCGGCGGTGACCATCGACCAGATGGCTTCGCCGGATGCCGATGTCGCCGCGGGGGAGAGGGTGAGATGAGCGAGCAGGTACGGGCCCATCTCACCCCCGCTGAGGTCGACGCGCTGGTCACCAGCGTGTTCGGCGAGGTGGCCGAACAGCTCGGCCCGGTTGGCAGCGGAATCGACGCTGAACCCGAAACGGTTCGCCAGGCTCGAGCCCATCAGCTTGCGGTGGACCAGCTCGACTCGATTGCTCGAGACCGGATAGCGGCGTCGCTTGATCCGCTTGGCGACGAGATCGAAGACGAGGTCTTGGACCGGGTGCGGTCTCGCCTGTTCGGGTTGGGTGAGTTGGATCGTCTATTACGTGACCCGTCGATCGAGAACGTGGCCTGCAATGGCTATGACAACGTGTGGGTCACCTACGCCGATGGCCGCAAGGAGCGCGTCGCCCCGATCGCCGCCAGCGACGAGGCACTGATCGATCTGTTGCGTCAGGCCGCGGCGAGCGAGGGCCGCACCGAACGTCGGTTTGATCGGGGGGAGCCGTTTGTGTCGTTCCGGCTCCGGGACGGGTCGCGGCTTTCAGCAGTACAGGAGGTTTCGGCTCGCCCTTCGTTCTCGCTGCGCCGTCACCGCTACACCGACATCGACTTGTCGGATCTGGTGCGGCTGGGAACGGTGAGCCGCACCCTGGGGGCCTTGTTGGGGGCAGCGGTGCGGGCCCGGGTGAACATGTTGGTGGTGGGCGGCACCAACGCCGGTAAGACCACCTTGTTGCGGGCGTTGCTGAATGAGATCCCGTCCCATGAGCGTCTGATCACCGTCGAGGACGCCATGGAGTTGCACCTGTCCGGCACCGGTCGCCATGACGATGTGGTCGAGCTGGAGAGCCGCACAGCGAATGTGGAAGGTGCTGGTGAGATCACGATGCGTGACCTGGCCAAGCAGGCGCTGCGGATGAGTCCGGATCGGGTAATCGTGGGCGAGGTCCGAGGCCCGGAGATCCACGAGATGTTCCAGGCCATGGCCCAGGGCAACGACGGGTCGATGGGCACCATCCACGCCCGGTCCAGTGCGGGTGCGTTCTCGGCCATGAACCGTTACGCCCTCAAGGCCCCGGAGCGTCCAACTCCTGAAGCGGTGGCGGCTGACATCGCCGAAGCGGTCGACTGGATCATCCATGTCCATCAGATCCGCGATGGGCGTCGGGTGGTGTCGTCGCTGCGGGAGATCACCGGTTGTGACGGGGCGATGGTGTCGAGCAACGAGTTGTTCCGGCCCGACGCCACCGGTCGAGCCCAATACAGCGCGGTGGCGTTGCTCGATGCGACCTTGGACAAAGTCACCGACGCCGGTTTCGACCCCGCGTTGTTGGATGTCGACCCGGGGTGGCAGCAATGAACGGACTGTGGGCCGCGGTGGCGGGCGCGTTGGTGGGCCTTGGTGTGTTGGTCGCGGCGGTTGGGGTTTTCGCCGCTGACCAGCTGCCGGTCCCGGTCCCTGACCGGCGGCGGGCCGGGAACCTCCAAGCGATGGCGTTGCGGGTTGGCGGGTCTCTGCTGGTGGGGCTGGTGGCGTGGTCGGTGACCGGCTGGCCCGTGGGCGGTTTGTTGGTGGCCATGGGCGCCGCTGCTGCGCCGAGCGTGTTTGGCGCTAAGGGACGCCGCGCCGCTGAGGTAGCCAAGGTCGAAGCGATCGCTACTTGGGCGGAACAGCTGCGTGATGTCATGGCCGCGGCTGATGGCATCCAGTCTGCTATCCAGGTCACCGCCTCGACCGCCCCGGCTCCGATCCGACCCGAGGTGCGACGGCTGGCTGACCGGCTGGCACAACGCCAGGGTCTGCGGGCCTCGTTGAGTCGCTTCGCCGCCGAGGTCGACCACGCCATGGTCGACACCATCGTGGTGTCGCTGCGCCTCGCCGCTGAAACCCAGGGAGGCCAGCTCACCGCCCTGCTGGGCGAGGTTGCGAGCACCGCCCGGGCTACTGCTTCGATGCGGTTGCGGGTCGAAGCGACCCGGGCCCGAACCTATGTGACCACCCGCCTCATAGTTGGGGTCACCGTCGGAATGGTGGTGTGGCTGGTCACCACACGTCGGGACTACCTCGCACCGTTCGACTCTTGGGGCGGCCAGATCATGCTGGGTCTGATCGGCGCGCTGTTCGCTGTGTCCGCGGTGGCGATGCAGCGCATGGCCAACCCGACCCGCGAAGAACGGCTTTTGAGCGTCGAGGTGGCCTCATGATCGGCTCGGCTGTGCTCGCCGGGGGATTGATCGGGGCGGGGGTACTGGCGGGTCTGCGGGCCACGCTGGCACCGCCCCGACGTCCTCTGGGTCGTCAGTTGGCCGAACTGTACGAACCTGTCCCCGACAACGTCGTGGAAGCCAAGGCCCGCTGGCACAAGACCGGGTTGGCCGCGGTGCGGCTCGGTCGATCCGATCTGACCAGCCTCAGCCAGGATCTGGCGATAACCGGCACCGACCTTGGCCGCCACGTCGGGGCCAAACTGGCCACCACTCTGCTCGGAGTGGCCACACCCCTGTTGGTGGCTACCGCCTGGTCGGTGGCAGGGATCGACGTCGCCCCGGTGATCGTGTTAGTGGCGATGGCCGGAGTCGGTGCCATCGGCTTTGTGATCCCAGATGTGATCCTGGCCCGCCACGCCTCAGCCCGGCGCCGCGACTTCCGCCAGCAACTGGTGCTCTTTTTGGATCTCGTGGTGATCGTCCTCGCCGGCGGTGGCGGGCCAAGCGCCGCCATGCGCTCCGCCGCCGAAGCCGGCACCGGCTGGGGATTCCAGGCCCTGGCCCAAGCGCTCGACACCGCCCGGG
>CAZEFG010000044.1:0-11981 GCA_964511355.1 uncultured Iamiaceae bacterium | reverse complement strand
GCGAGCTCGAGGCCGTCATGGCCCGCCACGTCGACACCTACCGCGACGAGTGGGCGGCCACCCTGGCCGACCCGGCCCGGCGGGCCCGTTTCGTCGAGTTCGTCAACGCCCCCGACCAGCCCATCGACCTGGGCTGGGAGCGGGTGCGTGGGCAACGAGTTCCGCTCCCCACCTGACCAGGAGGCTCCCATGACCATGACCATCCCTGAGCGCGATTGGGTACCCGTGTGCCGTGTCGATGACCTCACCCCCGACCGGGGCGTGGCGGTGTTGGTGAGGGAGAGAGCGGTGGCGCTGTTTCAACTGGCCGCCACCGCCACCGAGCCGGCGGCCATCCATGCCGTCGGCCACCACGATCCAGCCACGGGCGCCGCCGTGATCGCCCGGGGTCTGGTGGGATCACACGAAACCCGGACCTATGTGGCCTCGCCCCTGCACAAGGAGCGTTACGACCTGACCTCAGGCGAGTGCCTCGACCGCCCCGATCTCGCCCTCACGGTGTGGCCGGTTCGGATCGAGGGCGATTCGGTTCTGGTCGGCACGGCTCCTGTCCGGTCCTGATCCGCTCACCCGCAGTCCAACACCGAGCCGTCAAGCACCCGAAACCCGCACGAAATCCCAACCGTCCAGCATGCGAGCCATGACGGGTCCACTGGCTGGCTTCGTGGTCGGGGTAACCGCCGACCGCCGGGCCGAAGAGCAGATCACACTTCTCGAACAAAGCGGCGCCACCTGCGTGGCCGGTCCGGTGATCCGTACCCAGGCGCTCGGGCCGCCCGAGGCGCTCCACGCCGCAACTCTCGCGGTGGTGGAACACCCGCCGGAGGTGGTGATCCTCACCACTGGTATCGGGGTCAGGGGCTGGTTGGAGGCCGCCGAGGCCATGGGGCTCGCCGAGCGCTTGCGGGCGTCGCTGGCTGGAGCGGCCGTGTTGGCTCGCGGACCCAAGACGACCGGCGCCGCGCTGGCGGGCGGAATCGAGGTGACGTGGAGCGCGGCGACCGCCACCACAGCTGAGATTGCCGATTACCTCGGTAACGAGATCGCAGGCCGGCCGGCGCTTCGGGGCCGGCGGGTGGCGGTCCAGCTCGACGGCTCCCTCGACGATTCGTTGACCGCCAAGATCACCGCGTTGGGCGCCGAGGTGGTGAAGGTCCCCGTGTACCGCTGGACCATGCCCGATGACCTGGCGCCTGGCACCCGCCTGATCCGCGCGGTCGCCGAGTCGAACGTCGACGCGGTGACCTTCACCGCCCGGCCGGCAGTCGAGAACTTCGCGGCTCTCGCCCGCAGCCTCGATCTGGCCGAGCCGGTGATGGCCGCCTTCGCCGGCGGAGTGGTGCCCGTGTGCATAGGGCCGGTTTGTGCAGCGGCGGCGGAAGAGGCGGGCTTCGGCGCGCCCTTCCAACCCGACCGGCCCCGCCTCGGAGCCATGGTCCGCCAACTCGGCGCGTGGTTCGCCACCCGCCGCCGCACCTTGTCACTCGCCGGGATGACAGTCGACATTCAGGGTCGCCGGGTCACCGTCGCCGATCGTGGGCCGGTCCATCTCTCGGACCGGGAGCGCAGGGTGCTCGAGGTGCTGGCCGAGCGGCCGGGGGTGGTCCATTCCAAGCGGGCCCTGCTCGGCAGCGTGTGGAACAGCCACGACGCCGATGACCATGTGGTGGAGGTAACCGTCGCCCGGTTGCGCCAGCGGCTCGGTCCGGCCGGCGTCGGCATCGAGACGGTGGTGCGCCGCGGCTATCGCTTGAGCGCCACCTGAGCGAGATCACAACCCCTGGCGCGCACCGTGCGCCGTCCGGAGCGCACCGTTCACCCCCAAGAAGCTGACCCGAAACGCCCGTCGGTTTTCATCGTCTCATGACCGTCGCCCGCGACCTGGCCACCACCCACTGCCCCTACTGCGCCATCCAATGCGGCATGCAGCTCGAAACCGAGGGCGACGAGATCGTCGGGCTGGTGCGGTGGAAGGGTTCGCCCCTCACCGCCGGGGCCCTGTGTTCAAAAGGGTCGTCGGCCTGGCAACAGGTCCGCCACCGCGACCGCCTACGCCGACCTCTGATCCGTCGGGACGGCGAGCTGGTGGAAACCGACTGGGAGACCGCGCTCGACCACGCCGCCGAGGGGTTCCTGCGGCTGAGAGCCGAACACGGCGCCGACGCCAACGCGGTGCTGTCGGGCGGGTCGCTCACCAACGAGAAGTGCTACCTCATGGGCAAGTTCGCTCGCCTGGCCCTCGGCACCCGCTATGTCGACTACAACGGGCGGCTCTGCATGTCGTCGGCAGGAGCGGCCCACAAGGCGGCCTTCGGCCTCGACCGGGCCATGACCCCGCTGGCCGAGATCGACCGGGCCCAGGTGGCGGTGGTGGTCGGCGCCAACCTGTCGGCGGCCTACCCGGTGATGATTCCCAAGGCTCTCGAACAGCTCCGCCGTCGCGGGGGCCGGGTGATCGTCATCGATCCCCGGTCGAGCCGGTTCGTGTCGGACTCCGACCTCCACCTGGCGTTGGCCCCTGGCACCGACGCCGTGGTGGCCAACGGCCTGTTGCGCGAGCTGGTGGTGCACGGTTGGGTCGACGACAACTTCGTCGAGGCGCGCACCACTGGATTCGAGACGGCCGTCGCCGCGGCGATGCCATGGACCCCAGAGGAGGTCGAGCGGGTGGCCGACATCCCGGCGGGGCAGTTGCGGGAGGCGGCACAGGTGCTCGGCGCCGCCCAGCGGGCCATGTACCTGCACGCCCGCGGCCCCGAACAACAGGTCGCCGGTACCGCCAACGTGTTGGCCCTGATCAACGTGGTGCTGGCGCGCGGGCACGTCGGCCGTGATGGCTGCGGCATCGACATGCTCACCGGTCAACGCAATGGCCAGGGCGGCCGGGAATGGGGCCAGCGCTGCGACCAGCTTCCGGCCGGTCGGTCGCTCACCGATCCCCGTCACCGCCAGGAGGTGGCCGCCGCATGGGGGGTCGACCCCGCTCACCTCCCCCGGCCAGGCGTTTCCTATGTCGAGACCCTGGACCTGGTCGGGTTGGGGGAGATCAAGGGGCTGTTGTGCATGGCCACCAACATGGCGGTGTCCGCCCCTGACGGCGACCGTGTGGCCCAGGCGCTCGGCCGACTGGAGCACCTGGTGGTGATCGATCCGTTCCTGTCGCCCACGGCCATGTTCGCCGATGTGGTGCTGCCCGGCTCGACCTTCGCCGAGGAGGAGGGGACCATCACCACCATCGAGGGGCGGGTGGTGCGTGTCGATGCCGCGGTGGCGCCGATCGCCCGGCGGGGTGATCTCGAGGTCATCCGCAACCTGGCCCGTCGCCTCGGGGCGGCCCGCTACTTCGATCACCACACGGCTCGGTCGGTCTATGAGGAGATGACGGCCCTGTCGGCCGGGGCGCCGGTGGACTACAGCGGTATCGGCTGGGACCGCATCCGAACCGACGGGGGAGTGTTCTGGCCCTGCCCGACCCCCGACCACCCCGGCACCCCCCAGCTCTACCGTGATCGGTTCGCCCACCCCGACGGGCGCGCTCGCTTCCATGCGGTGGTGCCCACCGATCCCCCGGTGGTGAGCGACGAGGCCCACCCTCTCGTCCTCACCACCGGGCGGGTCCTCGCCCAGTACCTCACCGCCAACCAGACCGACCGGATCGACGCCCAACACCGCCTCGCCCCGGAGCCGGTGCTGGAGGTTCACCCCCAGACTGCGGTGGAGTCCGGGCTGGTCGAGGGTGAACCAGCTCAGGTCGCGAGTCGCCAGGGCCGGGCGACGGTGGCGTGGACGGCGAACCCCGGCCTGCGCCCCGACACACTGTTCTTGCCGTTCCACTGGAGCCAGGCCAACCGGCTCACCGCCGGCGACGTACTCGACCCGACGTCACGGATGCCGGGATTCAAGTACACGCCGGTCCGGCTCGAGCCCGCGGAGACGGGCCCGGACGCGGAACCGGGACCCGCCCAAAGGCAGATCCCGGAAGGTCGGAGCACCGGTCAGCCAGCGCTTCAACCAAACTGAACAGGCTTTAGCAGCTTGCTGCTAAAGCCTGTGGGCAGCAAGGGTCAGGGAGGGAAAGAGCCGCCGCCGTTGCCGTTGCGGGCGGCGGTGTCGGGGGTGTCGCTGCGGGCACCGCTATTGGTGAGCGGGGTTACCTCGGGGGTGGTCCACGGGGTCTTGGGGCTCGTTTGCATGACGGTCCTTTGCAGTGGGGTTCAGGTGAGGGATGGCCCGCCGGCGGCGTTGCGGGCGGCGGTGTCGGGGGTGTCGCTGCGGGCGCCGGTGTTGGTGAGAGGTGTGACCTGCGGTGTGGTCCAGGCCGCCTTGTTGCTTTCCATGGTTCCTCCGTGTGTCGAAGCCAGTGACATTATCTGGCATCGTGTCGTTTGTCACGCGTCTTCGGAGGTTTCATGTCATCGCTAACCCGCTATCCCCGGATCGCCGGTCAGGTGACCATTGACCTGGCGAGCTGGTACCGGGGCGGCCCCACTTCGGCCACCACCTACCGCGTCATGCGGCGGCTGCATCGCCTCACCGCCGGACGATCGAGCGGGGTGGCTCGCAGCGTGGCCAGGGCGCTGCCGGGGAGTCCGGACCGAATCGAGCGCGACGAAATCCGTGGTGGGGAGAAGCGTCTAGACGCCGACGGCACTCGTGCACTCGCCGACCTCGGCCGCGACGGACTGTCTATGTTGCCGCCGGTGCTCGACGCCGCGGCGGTGGCGTCGCTGGTGGAGTTCGCCCGTACCGCACCTGCCTCCGGCCAGCTCCCCGATGGTCCCTTACGGTCGGGCAGCTACCGCGACCTGCGCGACGACGTGCCCGTGGTGCGCCTCGACGGTCGCTTCGCCTGGGCCCGCCCTGAAGTGCAACAGATCATGTCCGAGGCCAAGCTGTGGGACCTGGCCCGGGCCTACTTCGGAATGTCGCCGGTGGTCCACCCGCCCCAGATCTACTGGTCGTGCGCGGCAGCCCCCGATGCGCCCGCCCAGGCGGCCAACCTGGCCCGCAACTTCCACTGGGACTACGACGGAATCGGCGGGCTGCGACTCCACATGTACCTGACCGACGTCGACGAGTCGGCTGGGCCTATGGAGTACGTGCTGGGCAGCCATCGGGCTGGGATGTTGAGCACTCCTGAGCTTCGCCGGGCTGATGACGCCGAGACCCCGGAGTCGGCCCTCGATGCGCTCGGTCTGGCTGAGCGCCGCACGATCACCGGACCAGCCGGCACCAGCTTCATCTCCGACTCGAACGGCCTGCACCGGGCCACCCGTCCCACCGGTCGCGACCGGCTCTTCCTGGTGCTTCCCATTCGGGCCGGGGGCTATGCCGGCTACTACCGCCGTCAGCGGGCGGTTCCGGTGCGCAATGAGCGCTTCGGCGCGGCGCTGGCCGCGGGGCGTCCCGAGCTACGGCTTTTCACCCCGGCGGATACGGACAGCCGCGTGGTGACCTTGGTGGACCAGACCTGATCCAGGGCCCGGCGCAAGCGGCTCGTGAGCTAACTCTCGATGACTTCGAGGGCGCCGTACTCGACCAGCGTGGTGAGGCACGCCTCGACATCGCGGCGGCAGGTGGCCGGGTCGACCTCGTAACGTTCGCCGAGGGTTGCCACCAGACCATCGACGGTGCGGGGCTCTTCGAGGTCTTCCCAGATCGCCGCCGCTGTGTCGTTGAGGCCGTGGTAGCGCATGTCGGTGGGGGAGAGAACCACCGTCTCGCCGTCGACTTCGGCGCTCACCGCGCCGGCTGCCCGCTGATAGGTGTTGGTCGCCATGGGCGTCGAGGCTACCTGCTGGTCAGGTCCCGGCGATGATCAGCTTGCACACGGCGTCGAGCGTGTCGGCCGAGCGCAGCCGAGCGATCTCGGTGGTGGGCAACTGGTCGGCCACCGCCGTCGACCAGGCGAAGAACGAGCCGGCGCGCCCGCCCTCGACCGCCACTCCACGGTTGTTGGCCAGGCGCACGATCCAACGCAAGCGCTCGGTGCCGGTGATCAACGTCGTCACCACGGGCTGTTCGGCCGAGGGGGACTCGACCGGCATGACCGAATTGGGCCAGTCCTCGTGGGGGTCGGGGTCGAAGCCCACCAGCACCACCAGCCCATCGACTTCCACCGGTTCGAGGCGGTCGCCCGTGGAACCCTCGAACAGGATGGCGCGCTTCTGGTACGGCCCGTCGCCGATACGGGCGCCTTCTTCGTCGATCCCCAGCCGTTCGAGCGTGTCGAGCATTAGGTTCACCGGGCGCCGGAACGGAAACGCCTTCACCTTTCCGTCGACGATGCTCACCGGAACCACATCGTCGACGAGAAGCTCAGCGCCGTGGTGCACGGCCAGGGCCGAAACCGTCGTGCTCTTGCCGGCGCCGCTGTGGCCCCCGACCACCACGTGGCGTTGGCCGATGCGGACCAGCGAACCGTGCAGGGTGAACACACCGGCATGCATGAACAGGATGCGGCTCACCCAGCCGTACAGCCATGGGGCGGCGATCAGGGGGTCGGCCTCGGCGGCGACCTCGATGACGACCTCGTCGGTGCCGGACACGAAGGTCCTGATGCTCTCGGTATCGGTCCAGACGGCATCGGAGGTGGCCGCGACCCGAAGCCCGCCCTCGTCGCTGATCCAGGCGTCGTCGGGCACGGGCGGCACGGCGCCAAGGCCCACCTTGGCGCCGAGGAACTCGTCGGGCAGTACCGGATCGGTCACGACGTGATCATGCCCTACGCTGCCGATCGTGTCGGAACAGACGCCGCAGGCGATGGTGGAACTGCTCGATCTGGTGCGCCTCGGCCTGGGCCTCGACCCACTTAGCGAGGTGCGCCCCGCGAGCCGCCAAATCGTCGAGTTGGCATGGATGCACGGCGTCGGACCCCAGCTTGTCGCGGCCGTCGAGGAGGTGGGCGCTGATACAGATGCCCAAATACGGCTGAGTGAGCTCCGCCGCGCCGAGACCCTGCTGGGCCTGCGGTCGGCGGCGGGACTGGTTCGAGTGGTGAACACACTCGCCGAAGCCAGCGTCCCGCATCTCGCGTTCAAGGGGGTGGCCCTTGGGGCGTTGACCGGTCGGGCTCCCAGTCAGCGCTTCGGCGTCGACCACGACATCCTCATCTGTCCGGAGCACCACATCCCGGCCCTCGAGGCTTTCGAATCCGTGGGTTTCCAACCCGCGGTCGGCAGCTATCCGCCAGTGGGCGACGACCCCCGCACGCGTTTCTTGACCTGGAGCGGCTGCGAGCGGCCCCTCGTCGCCGATGCCATCCACGTCGACCTGCACTGGCGCCTGTTTCCAGGGCACCCGCCCCGGTTGATGAGCCGCGAACTTCTCGGCCGGGCGGTCGAGGTGGAGGTGGCCGGGGTGGCAATGCCAACCCTCGATGCCGATGCGGCCCTGGCCCATCTGGTGGTCAACGGCGCCAAGGATCACTGGAGTCGGCTGCGGGCGATCGTCGACATCCATCTCCTGGAGGTGGCCGCCGGAGCCGACTGGGGTCGGGCTCGATCTCTGTTGCCCAGGAGCGTGGCATGGGATGAAGCCCGAGAAGGTGTCGACTTCCTGCGGGGAGCTAAGACCGCGACAGTCCACCAGGCGTCCAATGGTGCGCTGACCATGTGGCTCGACGGGGTGAACGGGCGGCTTGTCTTCGACGAGAAGGGTCGCCCGCCTCGGGGCTGGGTCCGCTACCTGCGCCGGCTGATCGCCCTCACCCCTGGCCGGGGCACGACCGCCGCGGTGATCTGCAATTTCCTGGTGCCACCGGCCTCGCTGGCCGACAGCCGCCTCCCGCCCCGTTGGTGGTGGCTGTCGGCGCTCGGCCATCGGCCGGTGAAGATCGTCAGGCTGGTCCTGTTCGGCAAGCGCCGCCCAGCCCCTGCCTGACCGTCCGGCCTCTTCCTGACCCCGGCCTCTAGCCCACGTCGTCGATGGTGGCTCCATCGGGGGTTGCGAGGGTGGGTGCCTGGCGGCGGCGGCGCCACCAGACCACGCCCGCCGCCACCGGCAAGATCAGCACTGCCAGCGGGACCAAGACCCCGAGGGCCACGATGACCACTCCGAACACGAACTGCAGGGCGGACCAACCACGGGCGAGCGAGTCGCCGAAGCCGGGAAGGGAATCGTCTTCGACGACCATCAGGGAGACGGGCTCCTCGGTGATCTCGGTGGCCTGGCGCAGCGGCCCGCCGTCCTCGTCAACGGCAACCACCGACACGCTGGGGTAGGGGTGACGGTTGCGGTCGGCCTCGACCCTGGCCCAAGCCAACACCTCCTCACCCGGAGCGAGCACATCATCGGCACCGAAGTCGACCAGCGTGAAGTCGTCGCGGTTCAGGTCGAGGCCGTGGTCGCGAACTTCGATGTCGAGGACCCCGACGTTGCCGGCGTTGGTGATCGACACGCACAGCACCATCGCATCGCCCTCGTCGACGGTCAGGCGTCGCTCGCCCGGGCACCGGGTGCCGTCGTCGTCTCCCTCGTAGGCGGTGACCGCCAGGTCGACCGCGGCCTGCGCGCCTTCTTTCGACAAGGTGACGGTGATGGTGGCGAGCGACGCGGCGGACTCGATGGTGCGGAGCTGGCCACGGAGCAGTTCGAGATTGGTTTCGCGTTCCAGGAGCTGGCCTTCGAGGGCGGCGATGGCCTCGACCGTGTTGGCCCCTTGGAGCAGCGAGCGCAACCGCTCGACGCTCACCTCGGCGGTGCTGATCCGGCTCTGAAGGTCGACCACCCGATCGGTGACGTCATCGGCGCTGATGTCCTGAGCGATGACCCGGCCGACTCCTTCGAGGCGGCGCATGGCCTCGGCAAAGTCGCCTGGCTGGACCCGAAACACCAGCGTGGTCCGAGGCTGGGGCGAAGTGACCGTGTCCTGGGAGAACACCAACCCGCCGACTGCGGCGATCTGCTCCTGAGCGGCACGGCTGGCGGCGGCCACATCATCGACCTGCAGGTCGACAGTGGCGGTGTAGATGATCGAGCGACCGAGGTCGGCGGTGTCGAACACCACCGGAGCCGACCCGGTACCCGCGTCGTCCCCACCGCGGGGAGGTTCCATCTCTCCGCCGGCATCGGAAGCACCGTCTTCGACCGCGCTCGTGCCTCCGCCGTCTGGGCCCATGTCCGCGATCGTGGTTGGTGTAGCCCCGGGGACATCGGCGGTGCTGCTATCGCCGGAATCGTCGCCGCCTGAGCAACTCGCCAGCAGCAACACCAGGCCGAGCGCCACCGCTAGTGCCCGTCCAAGCTTCGATCGGTTCGCCCTATTTGAATCGCTCATCTCGCGTGCACTCCCACCTAGTCGGTCCGCAGTGTGACGTTCGACATCAGACGCTGGTTCCCTGTGGCAGGCTGCAGGGATGAAAATTGGGATGGGGATCAGCTACACCGGCGACCCGAAGGCCGCTGGCGACCGCGCCGCCGACCTCGAACGAGCCGGTGTCGACATGTTGTGGGTGGCCGAGCTGTACAGCTTCGATGCGGTCAGCATCCTCGGCTACCTCGCCGCCAAGACCGAAACGGTCGAGCTGGCGTCGGGGATCTTGCCGCTCTACTCGCGCAGCCCCGCCCTCATCGCCATGACCGCCGCCGGCCTCGACGCCGTGTCAGGGGGCCGGTTCGTTCTGGGGCTCGGTGCTTCGGGGCCGCAGGTGATCGAGGGGTGGCACGGCGTGCCCTACACCAAGCCCCTGGCCGCCACCCGCGACGTCATCGACATCTGCCGAAAGGTGTGGCGGCGCGAGAACGTCGAACACGACGGCGAGGTCTACCAACTGCCGCTCCCACCGGGCGAGGGCACCGGGCTCGGCAAGCCGCTCAAGCTCATCAATCACCCCGTGCGCGAGTCGATCCCGATCTACCTGGCGAGCTTGGGGCCGAAGAACGTGCAGATGACCGCCGAGATCGCCGACGGCTGGCTGCCCACCATCTACCACCCCGACAAGGCCGTGGAGGCATGGGGCGCCGATCTCGAAGCCGGCAAGGCCCGGCGCGACCCGTCGCTGCCGTCGCTCGAGGTGGCCGTCGGGGGCACGGTGGCGATCTGCGATGAGCACACCGCCCAGAAGCTGCGCGACCGCGCCCGGCCCGGGTTGGCCCTCTACATCGGCGGCATGGGTGCCCGCAGCCGCAACTTCTACAACAACACGTTCCGCAACTACGGATATGACGCCGAGGCGACCCTGATCCAGGACCTGTTCCTGTCGGGCAAGAAGGACGAGGCCGCCGCCGCCATCCCCGAGGATTACCTCAAGGCCACGGTCATGGCCGGCGACGAAGGCTTCGTGCGCGACCGGGTCCGGGCCTATGTCGACTCGGGGGTCACCCAACTACGGATCCAGCCCGCGGGCGACGACCCGCTCAGCCTCATCGAAAAGGTCAAGGCCTGGGCCGACTGACCCCTCAGCCCGGCCGCACGGTCGTTACCGAGGCGAAGCGAGCGAAGTCACGGTCGCGGGTGGCCACCACCAGGGCATGTTCCAGCGCAATGGCGCCCAGGACCGCGTCGGGAATCAGGTCTCCGGCGGCGTCGGTCTCCTGGCCGAGTTGACGGACGAGATCGAGGTGTCGAGGACCCGGCTCGACCCATAGGTACGACGGCTGGGCGACGGTGGCGTCGATGAAGGCGAAGGCCTCCTCCAGCGGGGTGGGGACCATGAAGACCCTCCGGTTGGTGGCCAGGCGGAGGAAGCTCGCCCACACCAAGAGTGGTACCGCGAAGTCGGCTCCGCTGGCCACCATCTCGTCGAACCAAGGTCGGACTCCGGGGTGGTCAGGGTGGTCGGCCCGGTGGGCGGCAAGCACCACGTTGACGTCGAGGAGGAGCGGAGTCACCGGAGACGACCGAGGTCGGTTTCCTCGTCGAACAATTCGTGGATGGCGCGATTCGAGCTGAGATCCACCCCGGGCCGCAGGCCGGTCCCGTCGTGGAAGGTCGGAATGGCCGGTGCCTCCCTCTCGGGGTGAGCCTCGGCCAAATAGCGACGGAGAGCTGTCTCGATCACTTGTCCGAGCGACTGGCGGTGCGCCTGGGCTCGATCCTTGGCGGCGCGGAGCAGTTCGTCGTCGATGTTGACGGTGGTGCGCATGATGCCGACCCTACCGCATCACTCGCATCACCCACCTCAGCCGAATAGCTCGGCATTAGGTGGGCTGGGAGGAAGGGACCTCGTCCTCGGGGCGGACAGTTACCTGTAGCTCGCCGGTGTCGACGTCGTATATGCAGCCCCACACCGTCATCGGTTCGGGGAAGTAGGGGCAGGCCCGCACACGGGCGACGTCCTGGCGCACCGAATCCTCTTCGTCGGTGAACGGCAAGAAATCGATCTCGGAGGGGTCGCTGCCGGTCGACTCGCGGATGCGCTCATGGAGCTCGTCGTTGGTGACCCCGTGCATGCCACAACGCGTGTGGTGGATGATCACGACCTCGCGGGTACCGAGCACCACCGACGAAACGATCATCGAACGGATGGCATCGTCGCTGGCCCGACCGCCCGCGTTGCGCAGGATGTGGGAGTGGCCGATCTCGAGCCCGAGGAAGCGGAACAGGTCGAGGCGCGCATCCATGCACGCCAATACGACAAGCTGGCGGGCGGGCACGGCATCTAGGTGCTTGCTCTGGAAGTTCTCTTTCCATTGCTCGGCGGAGCGGATGATCTGCTTGTACATCGGCATGGTCCGATAATGCCCGATGACAGGACCGAAGCACGATCCCGGTGTCCGTGAAACACTCCAACCCATGAGATTCGTGATCTACGGGGCCGGGGCTATCGGCGGTGTGGTGGGTGGCCGCCTCGCCGAGAACGGCCACGACGTGACCCTCATCGCCCGGGGTGCCCACCTCGCCGCGATCCGGTCACAGGGGTTGCGCATCGACTCGCCGGCAGGGTCGGTCACGCTGGATCTACCCGCGGTGGAGACGCCCGACGAGGTCGAATGGCGCGGCGACGAATTCGTGATGCTGGCGGTGAAGAGCCAGCACACCG
>CAZEFG010000043.1:0-12102 GCA_964511355.1 uncultured Iamiaceae bacterium | reverse complement strand
CGGACCAGCATCGCCTTCATGAAGCGCTGGGTCGACAACGACAGCCGCTACAACGCTTTCCTGTGCGGCAGCAACCGCCCCACCACCTCTGATCGGGCCATCAGCCGGGTCATGGACAACTGCTCCACCGGATGGGGCTCCGGCGGCGGCGGTGGCACCACCACCACCCAGCCCGGCACTCCCACCACCCAGCCCCCAAGCAGCACCTGCGTGCGGGCTCGCAACTCGGCTCACGGTGATGCCGGCCGCGCCACCCGCGTGCTCTACACCTACTACGCAGTGGGTTCACAGGACCGTCTCGGTAGCAGCCTGAGCACCACCTCGCTGCGCCAGACCGGTGCCAACCACTGGACCGAGGTCAGCAGCTGCTAGCTAACACCCGGATGAACTGACGCCACGACTCCCAGTCGTCGGTTCACCACCCAAAGCGAGAGGGGTGGGGCCACACGGCCCCACCCCTCTCCGCGTTCACTCGACGGGTCGATTCAGGCCTTGGCCACGACCACTACCGAGAAACAGCCGACCCCGGTGGCATAGGCAGTCTGGGCCTGCACCACCGACCCCGGCACGCTCACTTCGAGGTTGGCCCCCACGACCACCGTGGGCAACGACAACCGAGCTTCAGCTCCGAGGGCCGCCTTGAGGTTGCCGCCGACCATGTTGGCCAACTCGCCGACCACGTCCTTGACATCGGACTCATCGGGCTTCTCCTCGCCCAGACCCAGCATGGCGGCGGTGAAGGCCGCGGCGACGGCATCTTCACATTCGAGCACGACCGCACCCTCCCACGACCCGGTGATCTGAACGGCAGCTCGGACCTCGCGGCCCAAGTCTCGGGGCTCGCAGGCCTCGATGGGGGCGGTATCGAGTTCGAGCATCGATCCCCAGATCTCACCCACGATCTCGTGGACCACGGTCTCGTCGATGGTCATCGTTGTCTCCTGTGCATGGGGTTCATGAGGCGGCCGGTTGCCTTGACGGGTTGGAAGCTGAGTTGGTGGTGGACCGTTCGACATGGGAGCGCAGCTGGTGACAACCGGCCCGACTCGGCTCGACCCGGACGAAACGCTCATCGAGGTGCATCGTCGACTCGGCGTTGCCCAGGAACAGGTAGCCATCGGGACGGAGCTGCTGGTGCATCCGATCGAGAATGGTCCGCTTGGTCTCGGGGTCGAAGTAGATCATCACGTTGCGCAACATCACCACGTCGAGCCGGGGGATCTGGGTCCACGGACCGATCAGGTTGACCACGCCGAAGCGGACCAATGACCGAACTCGGTCCCGGACCACGAAGTGGGCATCGGAACGGTCGAAGTGGTGGACCAGGTGCTGAGCGGGCAGACCTCGGTTGACCTCGAGCTGGCTGTAGCGGCCCATCCGGGCACGCGCCACCGCCTCCTCGGAGAAGTCGCTGGCCCAGATGGTCACCTTCCAGGTGGCCAGCTCAGGGAACTCGTCGAGCAAAACCATGGCGATGCTGTACGGCTCCTGACCGGTGGAGCAGGCAGCCGACCAGACGGTGAGGGTCCGCTCGGCGCGCCGCCGCTCGATCAGATCGGGGATGACCGTGCTGCGTAGGGCCTCGAAGGGATGGAGATCTCGAAACCACGACGTCTCATTGGTGGTCATCGCCTCCACGACCCGGTGGTGCAACAACCCGTACGGTTCGTGGCGCAGACGGCGGATCATGGCCGGCAGGGTCATCCCCTCGGTCCGGGCGATGGGCCCGAGCCGACTTTCGACCAGGTAGCCCTTGCCCGGTTCGAGCACCAGAGCGGCCGAGGTGTGGATCAGCTCGCGTACGTAGGCCAGTTCATGTTCGGTCAGGTCGCTCACAGCCGATCTCCCGGCCCGGCGGTGCCAACCAGCCGAACAGAGCCACCACGGGCCCCCGGTTCTCGGGCCGCCACCCGCTCGGCTATGGCGTGCGCCATCTGATCGGCGGCGAGCACCTCGTCAGCGAGGCCCGCCCCGACCACCGCCCCTGGCATCCCCCAGACCACGCTCGATGCCTCGTCCTGGGCGAGCACCCGACCGCCGGCGGCCACCACCGTATGGCTGCCCCGCAGGCCGTCCTGGCCCATTCCGGTCATCATCACTCCCAGGACATGAGGCCCGTAGATCTCGGCCGTGCTCCTGAACAACACGTCGACCGAGGGACGACACGAGTTCTCGTGGGGGCCATCGTCGAGGGCGATGCGGGCCCGGCCGTCGGGGCCGGGCACCACCTTCATGTGGCGTCCGCCCGGAGCCAACCAACAACTGCCGGCCTCGAGCACTTCGCCTCCTACCGGTTCGCCGACGCGCAGGTCGCTCGTGCGGTCGAGTCGCTCGGCCAACAAGGTGGTGAACATGGGCGGCATGTGCTGCACGATCAACACCGGCGCGGCGAGATCGCCGGGTAGGGCCGGAATGAGCGAGGCCAGCGCCGTCGGGCCTCCGGTGGAGATGCCGATGACCACCACGTCGACGCGGGCGGGTGGTCCGGTCGGCTTGGCGGTCGTGGCGCTCGGCGCGGTGACCGCCCGGGCCGACACAGCCACCGGACGACCGGCAGTGGCTGGGCGAGCGCGAGGACCAGAGGCGATCTCACCGGAGGAAGGTGACGAGGTTGGGTTGGGCGGCGGAACATCGCGCCCGCACAAGGCGTGGATGCGCGGCACCAGTTCGTTGCGAACCTGGTCCATCGCCGCGGTCACTCCCCCCACATTCGAGGGTTTGGTCACGTAATCGTTGGCCCCGCGCATGAGGGCTTCGATGGTGGTCACCGCTCCTCGTTCGGTCAGGGTGCTGAACATGATCACCGGCAGGTGCGGATCGGTCTTGCGCAACTCGACCAGGGTGCCGATGCCATCCAGTTCGGGCATCTCGACGTCGAGGATCAGCACGTCGGGACGAAGCTGTTCGATCTTGGTCAGCGCGACCTGGCCGTTGACCGCGGTTCCGACCACTTCGATCGTGGGGACCGAAGCAAGCACGTCGGATACCAGACGGCGCACCACCACCGCGTCGTCGGCGATGAGCACCCGAATCGGCGCGTTCGATCGACCGAGGTCAGCCATCGCTGAGCCCGGCCCCCGCCGGCGTCGCCCGGTCGATCAGCTCGAGCTTGGCTCGGATGGTCTCGACGTCGAAGGGCTTCATGGCGTACTCATCGGCGCCGGCCTGCAGAGCCTCTTCGATGCGGCTCCGATCGGCTTCCGACGAGACCATCATCACCCGGACATGCCTGTAACGGTCGGCTGCCCGCACGTTTCGGACGAACTCGATCCCGTCCATGACCGGCATGTTCCAGTCGACCAGCGCGAGGCCGATGCCGCCATGGGCGGCGAGCTGGGCCAGCCCATCTTGGCCGTCGACTGCTTGGTGAACGGTGTAGCCCAAGCTGGTGAGAATCCGCGACAGGATCATGCGCATCGTCTTGGAGTCGTCGATGACGAGCGCATCCTGGTAGACGGAATCAAGCGAGGGCACCATGTCGTCACCCCTAACGGCCCATACCGGCCGGGACGAAGGTTCCCGAGTCGAAGCCCGACGACGGCACGAACCCGGACTGTGAGCCGGTAGCGGCCAGCGGCGACGACGGCCCCTCCCGCTCGGTGCGTTCGGCTGCGACCACTTCACCCACCAGCGCCTGCAGCTCAGCTGCCACCTGCGAGAGGGTTTCGGCAGCCTGGCGGGTTGCGCTTGCTCCTTCGGTGGTGGAGCGGGCAGCCATGGCCACCGAGGTGATGTTCTCGGCGATCTCGGACGAGCCGCGCGCTGCCTCGGTCACCGAGCGCGAGATCTCGTTGGTGGTCGCGGTCTGCTCCTCGACCGCGGCCGCGATGGTGGTCTGCAGGTCGGCCACCCGGGCGATGATCTCGGAAATCTCAGAGATCGCGGCCACGGCACCGTCGGTGTCGGTCTGGATGGCGGCGATCTTGTCGCTGATCTGGTCGGTGGCCACCGAGGTCTGCTTGGCCAGTTCCTTGACCTCGTTGGCGACGACGGCGAAGCCCTTGCCTGCTTCTCCGGCGCGGGCCGCCTCGATGGTGGCGTTCAGGGCCAGCAGGTTCGTCTGCTCGGCGATCGATGTGATCACCTCGATGACCTCGCCGATCTCAGCCGAGGACGATCCCAGCTTCGTGACCGTGTGGTTGGTGACCTCGGCGGCGTCGACGGCCCTGGTGGCCACCCGAGTGGCCTCCGATGCATGGCCGGCGATCTCCGCGATCGACGCACCCAACTCTTCGACGGCTGATGCCACGGTTGAAACATTGGACGAGACCTGCTCGGCGGCCGCTGAAACCACTCCCGCCTGCGCGGCGGTCTCATCGGCGCCGGCGCTCATCTGGATGGAAACCGCCGACAGCTCCGACGAAGCCGAGCCCAAAGCGGCGGCGCTGGCACCGACCGACCTGGAAACCCGCCGGCTGAGCCAGAAACCACCCAGCCCAGCTGCGGCCACCACGGCGAGGGCGGCCAGAATACCGACCATGCGCACCATGTCGTAGGTGCCGCGCGCATCGGCGATCTCGGCGGTGACGGCGTCGCGCACCGCGGCCTCGAAGGCCACCAGGGCGTCGGTCTGGGCGGTGGCGGCGTCGACCGACTCCGGGGTCATCATGGCGGCCAGGCCACCCGCGATGTCTCCCTCGGCGAACAACGGTGCCCAGTTCTTGGTCGCCTGCACCGTGGCCGATCGGTGCACGAAGTACTCGTCGAGGGCAGCCCGCTCGGTGGGGGTGAGATCGCCAGCGGCAAGGGCGTCGGCCTTGGCGTCGATCTGTTCGGACTGCTCGGTCATGAGCGCGAGCTGGTCGTCCATGGCCTCGGGCATCAACATGAGGGACAACGCGTTGAGGTGGGACTCGGTCAGAAGCTGGCGCATCTCGGTGGCGATCCGCTCGCGCTCGTGCATCTCGGTGACCTGCTCGAGCTCGGCGTAGACCGAGGACGAGCCCTGCACGAGCAGGAAGGCCGAGGTCACAGAGATTGCGCCGACCACGGCCATGGTCATGATGACCCGTCGGGCGAGGGTGACATTACGGGTGGACATCGTTGTTTCCTTGTGGTTCATGGTGTCGCTCATGGGTGTCGTGCTTGGTTCTTGCGTGCGGTAGAGGGGACGTTCATCCCGAAGCCGGGAGTCACACTGGGGCCAGGTCAGCGGTGGACGAGGTGACCCGGTCGACGTCGAGGGCGAGCAGCAACGTGCCCGGCAGCTTGAACGCACCGGTCAGCAGGTCTCGGCCCGCGCCAGCCACGGTGTCGGGGAGGGGTTCGAAGCACTCCTGGTCGGTCTCGATGACATCACCGATCCGGTCGACCAGCAGGCTGACCGCACCATCGGCGGTGCGGACCACCACGTTCATCGGCAACTCGTCGGGAGCGCGGTCTTCGAGCTCGAAACAGCGCCGGAGGTCGATGGCGGTGACGATCTGGCCTCGGAGGTTGAGCAGGCCGCCGATCACCGGAGGGGCGAGAGGGACCTTGGTCATGGGTTGGTAGCGGATGGCCTCCTGTACCCGCTCTACCTCGACCCCGATGGTCATGGCCCCGAGGGTGAAGGTGCAGTACTTCATCGCGTCCTCAACTCCTTGTCCGCCACGCGTGTCAGGAGAGCGTCGACGTCGATGAGGTCGGTGACCTGACCGGCCACCACCGCTACCTCTGACCGTTCGCCCGCGGTGTCTTCGGCTGGCGCGCTCATGTCCCTTTCGATGATGTCGACGATGCGGTCCACCACCAGGCCGACCTGGCCGTCAGCGCCGTTCCAGACCACTACATCGAGCAGCCCGCCACCCTCGGGGCTGGTCTCGCCGTGAGCAACGGCTGCGCCGCCGCCAAGGCCGGTCAGGTCCGCCAGCGATACCAACGGCAACAGATCGCCCCGGTATTGCACCACCGGCCCACGCGAACTGGGTTCGATGGCGGTGCGATCAACCTGTTCGAGTCGGGCCACCGTCGACAACGCCAATGCGCCGCGGTGGTGCTGCCCGACCTCGACCACCAACAGGGTGTCACGGCGGCTCGTGTCGATCGGCGCTTCGTCGGCCATGGTGCTCGCCGGGCCTTCGCGGCCCGATGAGACCACATCGCCGCGCTGGGCGATACCGACGACGTCGAGGATGAGAGCCAATCCCCCATCGCCGAGGATGGTGACTCCGGCGAAGGTCGGGATCTCCTTGACGTGGCCAGCCAGAGGCTTCACCACGATCTCCTGGGTGTCGGTGATGGCGTCGACCACCAGCCCAAAGCGGTGGCCATCGGCCTGTAGGACCACCACGTTGGCCGAGGTTCGGGCGGCCAGATCGGTCGTCTCCAGCTCCAGCAGGGTCGCCAGATCGACCAACGGCAGGAGACCTCCCCTGAGCCGGTAGACCGGTGTCCCGTGGATCCACTCGACGCTCTCGTCGACGCGTTCGATCCGCACCAGCTCGTCGAGGTTCACCTGGGGGATGGCGAACTCCTGGCCGGCGCACCCCACCATCAGCGCGGGGATGATGGCCAGGGTGAGAGGGATCTTGATCCGGAAGGTCGTGCCCATCCCGATCGCGGTGGTGACGTCGAGCACGCCCCCGATGCGCTCGATGTTGGTCTTGACCACATCCATGCCGACACCGCGTCCCGACACGTTGGTCACCTCAGCGGCGGTCGAAAGGCCGGCGGTGAAGATGAGGTTGATCGCTTCGCGCTCGGACATGGCGACGCCTTCGCCGGGCGAGATCACACCCTTTTCCACTGCCTTCTGGCGAATACGGTCGGCGTCGATACCCGCGCCGTCGTCGGCGATCTCGATGATCACCTGACCGCCCTCGTGGAACGCCCGCAGCGACAGGTGACCCTCGGGGGACTTGCCTGCTGCCACCCGAACTTCGGGGGTCTCGATTCCGTGGTCGACCGAGTTGCGGACCAAGTGGGTCAGAGGGTCCTTGATGGCCTCGACGATCGACTTGTCGAGTTCGGTATCGGCCCCGTCCATCTCGATCTGGACCTGTTTGCCCACCGAACGCGCCAGGTCACGGATGACACGAGGGAAACGGTTCCATACGTTGCCGATGGGCTGCATACGGGTGCGCATGACGCCCTCTTGCAGCTCCGTGGTGATCAGATTGAGCCGCTGCGCCGACGCGGCGAAGGATTCATGATCCTCGTCTTGGCTGAGCTGGACGATTCGATTGCGGGCAAGCACCAGCTCACCCACCAGGTTCATCAGCTCATCGAGCAGGCCGACATCGACCCGAATGTTCGAATCCGAGATCCCGCCTCGCCGGCTGTTCTGATTGGACAGGGCATTCTGAACCTCGTCAGCCGCGACGACGCCGTGCTCGATGAGGATCTCACCGAGGGGTCGGGTGTCGCCCAGGGACTGCTGCGAGATCGCCAGCTCGACATCGGCCTGGGTGACCAGCTCGCTCTGCACCAACAGGTCGCCGAGGCGAGGGGGCGGAGGCGGAGGGTCGCCGTCGAGAAGGGCGGTGAGTTCATCGACGAGGCCCTGGTGGGGATCGTCGCCGTCGGTCCCGGTCGTCTCGATCGAGCTCAGCATCGCCCGGATCACGTCGACGGTGGTCAACAGGGCGGTGGTGATCTCGCCGGTCACCGCCAGCTCACGGTCACGTAGCTTCGACAAGAGGTTCTCGGCAACGTGGCTCACCGATTCGAGGTGGCTGAAGCCCAAGAACCCGCACGTGCCCTTGATGGTGTGCATGGTGCGGAAGATCGAAGCCAGCACCTCGGTGCTGGGATCGTCCTCCAGGGTCACCAGATCCTGGTCGAGCTGGTCGAGGCCCTCGTGGGCTTCGATCAGGAACTCGGCGACCACCTCGTCGACCATCTCATCATCGTTGGCGGGGACGTCGTTGGCGGGGACGTCGGTGACAGAGTCGTCGGTGACAGGGTCATTGGTGACGGGGTCGTCGGTGGTGCTCACATGGATCTCCGCGAGGCCGGCAGCGGCCCAACCGGGGGTGGAATCGTTCTCGGGAGCGATCGGCATCGCCATCGGCCAGATGAGAGGTCACCCCGGCGCCATAGGAACTGGTTCGGGTGACCTAATCTCCGCTGGAGCCCAATCGACTTGGAGGTCGACGTGACCAACATGCCCGCCCTGTGCCTGACCGGGGTCCCCGGCAAGAAGCTACGCGCCTTGGAGGTTGCGGCCGAAGTCGAACGCCGAGGTTTCTCGGGCATCTACGCCGCCAGCTTCGGAGACGCCATGGGTTTGTGCCAAGCATTGGCCCACACCACCACCACGATCGAGTTCGGCACCGCGATCCAACCCATCTACATGCGGGTCCCCTCCGAGCTGGCCACTCACGCCGGCACGATCCACGAGCTGTCAGGGGGTCGGTTCCGGCTCGGCATCGGGGTCAGCCACGAACCAGCGCTGGCTCGCATGGGCTTGGCCACGGGCAAGCCGTTGTCCGACATGGCGTCCTATGTCGAGGCGCTGCGCGGGGCCGAGCGTCAGGCGGGCGAGCTTCCCCCGATCGTGTTGGCCACCCTGCGCGACAAGATGCTCGATCTGGCGGTCGAGGTGGCCGACGGCGCCATCTGGGCCAACGGATCGCTCTCGCACATGGCCCACTCGTTGGCCCGCATCCCCGCCGACAAGCGCGGCGACGGATTCTTTGTCGGCAACATGATCCCCACGGTGATCGACGACGACATCGACGCCGCCCGGGCGATCAACCGGCGCACCCTGTCGGGCTATGTAATGCTGCCCAACTACCGCAACTACTGGAAGGCGGCGGGCTACACCGAGGAGATGGAGGCCATCGAGGCAGCCCTCGAACGACGCGATCGCGACGCCATCCCCGGGCTGATGTCCGACGCCTGGCTCGACGACTGCACCATCTCAGGTCCGGTAGCGCACGTACGCGAGCGCGTCGAGGCCTGGTTCGACGCTGGTGTCACCACCCCGGTGCTCGTGCCCTCTTCGACCAAGGGTGGCCAGTTCGTGGCCTTCGAAGAGGTCTTCGCCGCGTTCGCCTGAGGACGTCGCCGATCAGTCGTAGGTGGCGCTCAGCCACCAGCGGCGGCCTTCGAGCACCAACATGTGAGCCGCACCATCGGTGGTGACCACCTGGATACGAGCCCGACGGCGGTGCGTCGTCGGATCCCACCAACGCTCATCGATCGGCCACGGGCCGGCCCAGGCGACGATGGTCTGGGAACCGCCGTTCAACCGCAGCTCGTGGGGTGGCGCGGTGATCGTGCCTCGTCCGTCGACCCCCACCCGGTGACCGTCCGCGTCGAGAACCTCGGCCGAAGGTGGGTCGGTGTACGCGGTGGTCGGCGACGGCGCCGGCACCTGACCCGGCCAGGGTTCAGGGGGTTCGACAAGGATCCGGGGCTCAGACAGGTTGACCGCCTCGACCGGTACCAACCGGATCCGGTCGGCGGGATCGCGCCCACCGCGCCGCTCGGGAACCAACACCGAACCAGGCCCGAGGATGGCCTGCACCCGGGCCAGAGCACGCTCGGCGCGCTCCCCTTCGGGAGAGCGTCCTCCCCAGAACCCGAGCTGACGTCCTGTAGCGGGGCGTACCTCCTCAGGGGTCAGGACCAGACGGCTGATGCCGGCGGTGGGTCGGTCGGGGTGGTCGGCGCTACCGGTGAGCCAGCCGTCGAGCTGCCAGCGCACCCGATCGGCGATGGCGCCGGGCGAGAGCGCACCGTCGTGACGCCAGCGGCGAAGAAGCTGTTCGCCATGGTCGGTATCGGCCCGGATGGCAAGCAACGAACAGGCCAGACCCATGGCGTCGAGGCGTTCGTGGAGTTGATCGGCCAGGGCTTTACCCACGAAGGCAACCTGGTCGACTCGTTCCGCGGGCGGGTCGACCTCGGTGGCCACCTCGAACGAAGGCGGAACCGGACGGGCATCGGGAGGGTGCTCGTCGAGGCCACTGGCCAGCCGGTGAGCGGCTCGGCCCTCGACACCGAAGCGGGCCACCACATCGGCCCGCGGTAGGGCCGCGAAGCGACCGAGGGTGGTGAGACCCAGCCGTTCGAGCACATCGACCAGGTCGGGGCGGTCGAGGGTGGCCACCGGGAAAGGAGCCAGAAACTCCGGTGAACCTCCGGGGGGAACCAACCTCTCGAGTTGATGGGGTCGCCGAGCAGCGAGCCCGGCGGCGAACGATCCGTCAGCGGTACCCACCCCCACCACCCCTCGGCCATCGAGCACCTCCGCCACCGCCTGTTCGACCGCAGCCATGGTGGCGATGTCGCCCCCGTGATAGCGCGACGGCCCTCGGGTGGCGAAGGCGCAGACCCCAGGGCGGATGATCTCGATCAGGGGGGTGATTCGTTCGACCGCGGCCACCACGGGTTCGAAAGCTCGAGCTTCGAGGAGGGGATCCTGCTCGGTGACGACCACCTGCGGGCATCGAGCTTGGGACTCGCGACGGCGCTGTCCCCGCACCACCCCCTCGGCTCGGGCGGCCGGCGACGCGGCCACCACCCGGTTGGCGCGCAGCACCACGGCCGGGACCAGAGGCGAGACACCGGTGGCCACCACCGGCCAGTCGGGGCACCACACCACGGTGGTACGGGTGGGGTGGGGCTCGGTCATGTCACCGCCCGCAGCGATGGACGAGAAGTGGGGCTTGGCTCATCGACCATGGCCACTCCCCCGGTGGCGGCAGGCAGCCAGAGTTCGGTGTGGCGCGGCCTCGCGGCCTGGCGACGTCCATCGGCTCGGATCTGTACCCGGCGGGCCGTCAGGTGACCGTTTCCCTGGCCCAGTCCTTCCCACCGAGGTGTCGAGGTGCTCAGTCGCAGGTCGGGAGCTTCGGGCCAACGCACCCCCACCGGGATCACCACCGCCCCCCGTTCTCGTACCCGGTTCGCCACCCGGCGGGCATCGCTCGATCCGATACGGGTCGGGCCGACCAACACGACATCGACCGCATCGACCAAAGCAGCCACCACCGTGGTCCAGGTGCCGGGAGCGAGACGGGGCACCAGAGCCACACGGTCGAGGGCCACCCCCATCTCCGATGCCGCCATCAACCCCACCGCGGGTAGCCCCACCATTGCCACCCACGAACCCTGGCCCGAGGCTTCGGCCACCAAGGCCAGAGCCAGCGAGGTCGCTGCCGGACCCGATACCTCGACGGTGGTACCCCGACGCAGACCGGCACCCGGCAACAAGGCGGCCACCGCAGGAGTCACCGGCAGAAGTTGGTGTCCGGCCATGGTGACCGGACGGACGCGCTGATCAACCCTCATCAGCGCCTCGAGCGCTGAGGAACGGTCAGGCAGAGGCATGAGACCCATGATCGAACACTTGTTCGATCATGGCAAGCGCGAGCGTCAGGTTATGACGCTGGCCACCGCTATCGCTGCGGTCACCGCGGCGACCACGATCATCAAACCCGCCAGGAGCAGCCCCACCGTGAGCGCCAGATCAGATCTGACCTGGACCCCGGCGAACCTGGCCCGAACGCGACTGCCCAACCCGCGCATCGTCAGTCGACCTAGTCGGCCGCTACCCCTTCAGGGACCACGACCTCGACGCCGGGCAGGTAATAGGTGTAGAGCTTCTCGATCGTCTCGTGCAGGACAGAGACGTCGATGGAGCGGCTGAGCTCGATGGTGATGATGTTGGCGTAAACGTGGATCGCCGAGACCGCAGCATCGGCCGCGAACAACGCCTTGGCCAGCTCGTCGACCGGTCGGTCGTCTTCGATGGCCTGACCGGCCACGAATCGCTCATGGCCCATGCCGGTGAGGGTGCGGTTGATCTCGAAACGGACCGTTCCCGGCCGAGACGAGTTGGTCTGGATGGCAGTGATCGGTTGACCCATGGTGACCTGATGGTAGCTGGCCCGCCTCGCGCCGGCCCAGCCGGTGCCAGCGGTGGCGCTCATGGGTCCTCCCCTTTGGCTCGGGGTCGGTTGGGCGGTTTGGAGCGGGGTGTAGCCCGGTGGCGACCGGTTCGGTGGCGGGTGAAATCGGAGAGAGGCTGAGGTCGGGAGCTCAGGCGGCGGTCGCCGGGGCCTATGAAGGTGAGTTGGTGGTTGGCGTCGCCGTGGATGTTCCAGCCGCCTTCGTGGACGAGGTGGTGGTGGTGCCAGCACAGGCCGGTGAGGTTGTTGGCGTCGGTGG
>CAZEFG010000042.1:10771-12454 GCA_964511355.1 uncultured Iamiaceae bacterium | reverse complement strand
CGGAAGCGCATGAACGCCGACTCGTGGTGGAAGTGCCGCCGGGCTTGTTCGACCATGGCCGCCCGGTGCACGTCGGCGTTGGGCACGTCGCTGCGGCCGTGGACCATGTCGGTCATGTCGCGCACCGTCCGCCAGATGGAGAAGGTCGACACCGTCCGTAGCGGGCGATGCGCACCCGTGGAGAACACCGCCCCTGGGTGGTTGGCGATGAGATGTTCGACCGGTCGGCCCCACCGCAGGAAGCGCGGCACCTCGGGGAACTTCATCCGGGCGACGGTGACGGCGACGATCGGCTCGTCGTCGCTCCATTCACCCGCCACACGAGGCAGGTCGCCCAGCGCGGCGATCGCCCCGAACCGGCGGAGATAATGCATGCGCACGTGCCATCCGGCGGCGACCCGCTGGCCGAGCGTGCTTTCGGCGAGGAAGCGTTCGAGGGCCTCCTCGTCGTCCCATTGGGCGAACATGCCCAGCTTCCCGAGTTGGAAGCGCCGGGCCGAGACGATCGGCGAGCCGAACTGCATCAGAGCCACGCACTCGGCATGCTGGAGGCCCTCGACCGTCTTGGCCGAGGGCGGGCGCGCCAGCACCGCCGCGGTGCGCCGAGCCGGCAGCTCGGCCAGATGGAACGAGTGGATCATGCGGGCGCCTCGCTGATCACGCCTTGCGCCGACAGCTCGGCGATCCGGGCGACGTCGAGACCGAAGCCGGCGAGGACCTCGGTCGTGTGTTCGCCCACGGCAGGGGCGGGGCCGCGCACCTCTACCCGGGAGCCGTGCAGTTTGACCGGCGCGGCGAGCGTCTCAAACGGCCCGGCGACCGGGTGATCGACCTCGACGAACATGCCGGTGGCCCGGGCCTGGGGATCCTCGATCAGCTCGGGCAGCTCGACGATGGGCGACCAGATCATGCCGGTGCGGTCGAGCCTTGGCCGCCAGTGATCGAGGGGATGGCTGGCGAAGAGGGCGTCGAGGATGGCGATCAGCTCGGCGCGGTTCTGGTAGCGATCGGCGGGGGTGATGAAGCGTTCGTCGGTGGCGAGCTCGGGCCGGTCGACCGCCTCACAGAAGCTCGTCCAGCGATCCTGGTCCTGGGCGGCGAGGTTGAGCCAGCGTCCGTCCGCGCACCGGTACTGGGTGTTGATGGGACTGAACGCATCGTCTCGGGCCCGGCGCGAGGGTTGGGCCCGGTCGATCAGGGCGACCTGGACGTCGCACCCGATGCTCCACGCCCCTGAGTGCATGAGGTTGGTCTCGACCATCTGCCCCTGCCCGGTGCGGTCACGCTCGCGCAGGGCGGCGAGCACCCCGACCAGCAACGCCAGTCCGGTCTGGTGGTCGCCCTGGCCGGGACGGAACGCCGGGGGCGGGGCGTCGGGTTCGCCGATGAGGCTCATGATGCCGCTGCGGCCGAAGAAGGCGGTGAGGTCGAAGGCCACCCGATCGGCGTCGTCGCCGGTGGTGCCATAGCCCGTGACCAGCCCGTAGATCAGCCCTCGGTTGGTCTGGGCCAGGCGCTCGTAGTCAAGCCCGTAACGCTCCAGCCGTCCCGGCAACAGGTTGGTCAGCACCACATCGACGTCGGCGGCCAGTTCGGCCACGACGCGCTGGCCGCGCTCGTCGCCCAGGTCGATCGCCACCGAGCGCTTGCCCCGGTTGTCGAGCTGGAACGGGAAGTCGTGGG
>CAZEFG010000042.1:0-10671 GCA_964511355.1 uncultured Iamiaceae bacterium | reverse complement strand
GCTACGCGTGCCGTTGTTCAGACCTAGTGTCAACCGATGACCACGCCGCCAGCCGATGTCGAGGGACCTCCTGCGCCGAGTCCGTGGCCGACGTTCTTCGTCTGTGCGGTCACCGCCTATGTGACCACCCTCGACATGTCGGTGGTCAACGTGGCTTTCCCCGAGATCGCCCGCACCTTTCCCGATGCCACACGCGGCCAGATCTCGTGGGTGGTCACCGCCTACTCGATCCTGTTCGGTTCGTTGCTGGTGGCCTCGGGCCGCATGGCCGACCAAGTGGGCCGCAAGCGCATGCTCCAGGCTGGGATCGGCATATTTCTCATCGGCTCGATTGCCTGTGCTCTCTCCCCCAGCCTCGGGGCCCTGATCGCCGGACGCGCGGTGCAAGGGCTCGGCGGCGCGCTGATGATGCCCGCGTCGCTCGGGCTCCTGCTCACCGCCTTTCCTTCCGAACGCCGCAGTCAGGCCATCGCCTGGAACGGAGCAGCGGGTGCCCTTGGCGTGGCCTCGGGGCCGACCCTGGGCGCGGTGTTGGTGTCGGTAGCCGGGTGGCGATCGGCGTTCTGGATCAACCTGCCCATCTGTGTGGTCCTCTCGGTCATGACCTGGCGTTCGGTGCGCGAACCGGCGCGGGTCCGCCAACCCCGACCGGATGTGACCGCGGCAGTGGTGGTCACCTTGGCCGTGGCCGCGTTGGTCGGTGGTATCTCCCGGGCCGAAACCACGGGGTGGAACGACTTGCCGGTGATGGCGCTTCTCGCCGCATCACTGACGCTCGGCGTGTTGGTGATCCAGCGCTCGATCAGCCACCCCTTCCCCCTGATCCCTCCCTCGCTGTTCGCCGAAAGAACCTTCACCGCCGCCAACCTCGCCACCTTCGTGTTCGGCGCCGGGTTCGCCGCCAACATCTTGAACAACGTGCTGTTCCTGCGCACGGTGTGGGACTACAGCGTCATCGTGGCCGGCCTGTTCTCGGTGCTTGCGCCGGTGGTGGTCGCCTTCACCTCGATCGTCGCCGGGCGGGTCATGGGGCGGGTGGGGTTCCGACCGTTGCTCGTGAGCGCCCAGGTCGCCTTCGCGGCCGTGGTGTTGGGCCAGGCGACGTTACTCACCACCCACCCCACGCCCTGGACGCGCTGGCTGCCGTTGATGACCGCTCTCGGGGTTGCCATCGGGTTCACGTTCCCGGTCCTGTCGGCCGCGGCGGTCTCGACCCTGCGGGCCGACTTCTTTGCTCTCGGTGGCGCGGTGAACAACACCTTTCGCCAGGTCGGCTCGGCGGTTGGCGTGGCGCTGGTGGTGACCCTGCAAGGCACCGCCGATGGGATCGAGGGGTATCGCGCCGGTTGGTATCTCGTCGCCACCTGCGGGCTGATCTCGGCGGCCCTGTGCCTGTTGCAACCTCGACACCGACCCCAGCCGGCGATCGGGGCTACCTCGGCCTGAACTGCCTCGTTTCGCTTCGTACCCCTTGGCTAGGCGCATCCCTGGGGCGCTCGCACCGTTCGGGGCCGAATCGACGTCGATTCGGCGCGCATGGGCGTAGACAATAGTGTGTGAGACACGGTATGGTGTCAGGCATGGATCAGGACCTGGTGCTTGGGCACCTCCAAGAGCTGCGGCGGGGAACCGTGGTGGTGGCCTGCTTGGCCGCTCTTCGCCGCCAGATGTACGGCTACCGCCTCATCGAAGATCTGGCCGAAGCGGGGATCGTCGTGGGGGCCGACACCCTCTATCCCCTGCTGCGCCGTCTCGAGACTCAGGGCCTGCTCACCAGCGAGTGGAACGTCGACGAGTCGCGGCCGCGCAAGTTCTACTCCACCACCGCCGAGGGCGAACTCGTCCTATCCGCCTTGATCGCCGAGTGGCGATCGCTCGATACCGCCATCACCGCCGTTACCGCCGACCCGGAGCAGCCATGACCCCCACCTTGACCGACCGCTACGTCCATGCGGTCACCCGCAACCTGGCTCCCGCCCAGCGCCTCGACGTGGCCAAGGAGGTGAGGGCCATGATCGACGACCTCATCGCCGCCCGCCGCGACCAGACAGCTACCCTCGAACCGACAGCCCCCGACACGACCTCGAGCTCAGGCGAGAACTCCGACACCATCGAACGCGCGGTCCTGAGCGAGCTGGGCGATCCCAACCTCCTGGCCGCCAACTACATCGACAAGCCCCGCGCCCTCATCGGCCAGGAGTTGTTCCCCGAGTACCTGCGGGTGCTCAAGCTCGTGGTGGGAATCGCGCTCCCGACCCTGGTGGTGCTGTCGTTGGTAGGAGCCGGGTTCGGCGACGACCCCCACCTCACCGGCTTCTTAGGTGCCGCCCTGAACGCCGCCTATCACGCCGTGGTCCAGAGCGCGTTCTGGGTGACGCTGGTCTACGCCTTCGCCCACCATTGGAAAGACCCCGGGGCCTGGACCCCCGACGACCTCCCAGAATCGATCGAGTGGGCTGGCGAGTCCGACACCGTGCCGCCCCCGGGGCTCGTCAGCATGAGCGAGATGGTGTTCGGCATCGTCTTCACCGCTCTCGCGGGCGTCCTGCTGGTCTGGCAGCACCGATGGCCGTTCCTGCGTGAGGACGGTGAAGGCGTCCCCTTCCTGCACCCCGACATCTGGAACGGTGCCGCTCAGGCGTTCCTCGCGGTGCTGGCCGCTTCGGTGGCGGTGCAGGCCGTGGTGCTGGCCCAACGCCGCTGGAACTTCGTCCTGGCCGGCACCAACCTGGCCGTGAACCTCGCCTCGTTCTCGATCGTGGCCTGGCTGGCTTTTGACCATCGAGTGATCAACCCCGACTTCCTGGCCGTAGTAGCCGACCGCGCCGGATGGGAAACCGTTCCCACGGTCAACCCGTGGGCGGTCGTCGCCTTGGTGCTCGCGATCGAGCTGTGGGACGCGGGCCAAGCCTTCGGGGGCGCCTACCGAGGCCGCCGGGCTACGCCGCGGTGAGGACGAGTGAGGTTCGCGCCCGACAGCACCCGGGTACCTAGCCAGGTATCGTCCGCATCGGCCGTCCGCGCCCATGGCGAGTGGGTGGCCACGACAAGGAGGACCTCCGCATGACCGACACGACCGCCGTCACCGACGAGGTTGACCAGCAACGGTTCGTCTACCGGGAGGACGGCCACGAAGCCGAACTCTCCTACCGGGTCAACGGCGACCGCCTGATCCTCACCCACACCGGTGTACCCGAGGAATTGGGGGGCAAGGGTGTCGGCGGAAAGCTGGTGCAGGCCGTGGTCGATCGGGCCGCCGCCTCCGGTGAGACCGTGGCTCCGTGGTGTCCCTTCGTGCGTAGCTGGCTCGAACGCCACCCCGACGAAGCGGCCACCATCACCATCGACTGGACACCGCCGGAGTGACCTCCACCGGGCCTGGCACCCACACCGAGGCCCACGATGACCACCACGGGCACGGACACGAATACGGGCAGGGCCACGGCCACGGACACGGGGGCCACGATCACGGGGACCACGCGGCCATGTTCCGCGACCGCCTGTGGGTGACCCTTGCGCTGAGCCTGCCCGTCCTCTACTACTCCGAGCACCTGCGCGACTGGTTCGGCTATGAGGTGTGGGAGTTCACCGGGCACGAAGCGGTATCGCCCGTGCTCGGCACGGTCATCTTCCTCTACGGCGGCTGGCCGTTCCTGACCGGCGGGTTCGACGAGGCCCGCGCCCGGCGCCCGGGGATGATGCTGCTGATCTCCCTCGCCATCACGGTGGCCTACGGTGCGTCGCTCGCCACGTCCCTCGGCTGGTTCGACGTCGAGGTGTGGTGGGAACTGGCTCTGCTGATCCTCATCATGTTGCTCGGCCATTGGCTCGAAATGCGGGCGATCGAACAGGCCGGTGGCGCCCTCGACGCCCTGGCCGAACTCATCCCCGACGAAGCCGAGCGGGTCACACCCGCTGGCGACCTGCAGACCGTCTCCACCGCCGACCTCGGCGAGGGAGACGTGGTCCTGGTGCGTCCCGGCGGACGAGTGCCCGCCGACGGCGTGGTGATCGAAGGCACCGCCGAGCTCGACGAATCGATGATCACCGGCGAGTCCCATCCCGTCACCCGCGGCCCGGGCGACCCGGTGGTCGCCGGCACGGTGGCGGTGGCATCGTCGGTGCGGGTGGAGGTCACCGCCACCGGCGAAGGCACCGCTCTCGCGGGGATCCAGCGGCTGGTCGCCGCGGCCCAGGAATCGGCGTCGCCCGGTCAGATGCTGGCCGACCGGGCCGCAGGTCTCCTCTTCTACGTGGCCCTCGGCGCCGCCGCGGTCACCGTGGTGGTGTGGTCGGCCCTCGGCAACGCCGACGCTGCGGTATCGCGGGCGGTGACGGTGCTGATCATCGCCTGCCCCCATGCGCTCGGCCTGGCCATCCCGCTGGTGGTTTCGATCTCCACCACCAAGGCCGCCCAGCACGGCATTCTCGTCGCCGACCGCCAGGCCCTGGAGAAGATGCGTGAGGTCGACGTCGTCCTCTTCGACAAGACCGGCACCCTCACTCAGGGCTCCCACGCCCTCACCGGCCTCATCAGCGCCGACGGCACCCCCGACGACGACCGGTCGCTCCTGGCCCTCGCCGCGGCCGCCGAAGCCGACAGCGAACACCCTCTGGCCCGAGCGATCGTGGCCGCAGCCGCTGAGCGAGGGGTCGAGGTCCCCGTCGCCACCGGATTCCAGTCGATGGCGGGCCGCGGCGTCGTGGCCGAGGTCGGCGGCGGCGAGGTGGCCGTCGGCGGCCCGGCCCTAATGAGCGAAAGTGGCCTCGGGATGCCCCACCAACTCACCGAGCAGGTCGCGACCTGGCAGGCGCAGGGAGCAGCCGTGCTCGCGGTGGTCACCGACAACGAGGTACGCGGCGCCATGGCCTTCGCCGACCAGGTGCGGCCCGAGTCCCACGCGGCCATCGGCGGGCTCAAAGCGGCCGGGGTGCGCGTCGCCATGGTCACCGGCGACGCCCGTTCGGTGGCCGACACCGTCGCCGCCGAACTCGGTATCGACGAGGTGTTCGCCGAGGTTCTGCCCGAGGACAAAGACGCCGCCGTGGCCGAACTCCAACAGCGGGGCGAGGTGGTGGCCATGGTTGGTGACGGGATCAACGACGCCCCCGCCCTCGCCCGCGCCGACGTCGGGATCGCCATCGGTGCGGGCACCGACGTCGCGCTCGCGTCGGCCGGGATCGTTCTGGCTTCAGACGATCCGCAAGGCGTGGGCACCATCCGGCGACTCTCCGCGGCCACCTACCGCAAGATGGTGCAGAACCTGTGGTGGGCCGCGGGATACAACCTCCTGGCCATCCCCCTCGCCGCCGGCGTCCTCGCGTGGGCCGGCTTCGTGTTGCCCATGGCCGTAGGAGCGGTGCTGATGAGTGCGTCCACCGTCGTGGTCGCCCTCAACGCCCAACTCCTGCGCCGCGTCGACCTGGCCCCGACCGCCGACTGACGACCTCGCGGCATTCCCCACTTCTTGAAGCGAGGGCCTATGGTCCCTCGGCGCAGGCGTGGCCTGTGCCCGTCCCCGACCAAAGGAACACCAAATGTCGCGTCGTCCGCTCCGGCTACTCGCATCGATCGCTGCCGCCCTGCTCGTGCTCGGCACCGCCGCCTGCTCTGACGACGACTCGACCAGCGCCGACCGAGGGGCCACCTCGAGCGCCGACGCGGCGAACGGCAATGACCAAGACAGCGACGGCGACGACGAAGCGCTCGATATCGGCGAACTCACGGGCGGGTCCGATCGGCCTTTCGGTGTCAGTCGGGACGATCTGGCCAAATCCATCGGTTCCGCCACCAGCGCCGACCGGTGGGAAGTCGAAGGTGAGACGATCTACCTCTTCTACGGGAGCGGCACCTACGACTCGATGACAGCCGCCATCAACTGCTCGGCGGCACTCACCCTCCAGAGCGACGAAGACCGCGTGGTCCTCGTGTACCCCGACGGCGAGGTCGACTGCAACGAGCAGAGCTGAGCCACGGGCTCGACTGAGCAACCGAACAATGGGTAGTGGGAAGCGGTGGTCCCAGACTGCTTTCGAGGCCGTACCCCACGCCCCATCCACATCGGCCTCATCGGATCGGCGCGATTTGGGATAGATGAGCCTCATGCGGGTGGGCTCGAATCCCATGTCTCCACCCTTGCCGCGCACCTGGAGGCGCGAGGGCACCGGGTCACGTTGTTGCCGGCGACGTCGGATCGTTTCGTGGCCAGCGAGATCGCCCGGTCCGATGTGTCCTCGGCCCCGGAGTCGGTGGTTGCCGAGCATCACGCATACCTGGCGTGCCTGCTTGATCTGAGCGCCAGCGACATCGACGTGGTGCACAACCACTCGCTTCATTACCTGCCGCTGGCGATGGCGCCCTCGCTACGCCAGCCGGTGGTGACGACCCTGCACTCGCCGCCGACGCCTTGGCTCGAGAGCGCCTTGCGGATCGCGGGCGACCGACTTGGTCCGGTCGTCTCGGTTTCGGCGGCCAATGCCGCTCAGTGGGTGCCGGTGCTGGGGCGCTGCGGGGTGATCGCCAACGGCGTGGACGTCGAGCGCTTTGTCGCCGGTCCGGGCGGCGGGGGTTACGCCGTCTGGTTCGGGCGAATCGTCCCCGAGAAAGGTCTCGACCTGGCGGTGGCGGCCTCGATCGCCGCCGCCATGCCCTTGCGGATCGCCGGCCCGGTTCACGACGTCGTCTACTTCGACAACAAGATCCGGCCCCTGCTCGACCAGACCATCACCTATGAGGGTCACCTGAGCTGTTCCGGTCTGAACGATCTGGTCGGCTCGGCCGATGTCTGCGTGGTCAGTCCCCGATGGGAGGAGCCGTTCGGACTGGTGGTCGCCGAATCGTTGGCCATGGCCACGCCGGTCGCCGCCATTGACCGGGGCGGGATCGGTGAGATCCTCACCCCCGCCACCGGGCGCCTGGCTCGTCCCGACGATGTCGAGGCACTGGCCCGAGCGATGGTCGAGGCCAGGGATCTCGACCGGAACCAGTGCCGTCGCCACGCGGTCGACCACACCAACGTGACCAGGCTGGTGGACGAGTACGAAGACCTGTATCTGCGCTGCCTCGAGAACGCCCCATGGCGCCCTTGATCGGGTATTACGCCCACACCCACGGCAGCGGCCACCTCACTCGCGCCGGTCTGATCGCTGACCGCTATCCCGGGCCGGTGCACGTCCTCGGCTCCGGTTCGGACCCCCGCATCACGGTGCGGCTACCGCCCGACACCACCGACGCCTGTCCTGGGGAGGTCGCCGACCCGACGGCGAACGGGGCCCTGCACTGGGCACCGCGACACAGCCCGTTGCTCGCGCCGCGCGCTGCTGCGCTGGTCGAGTGGCTGCTGACTCATCGCCCGGCGCTGGTGGTGGTCGACGTGTCGGTTGAGGTGACGGTGCTGATCAGGATGCTCGGGGTTCCCGTGGTCGTGGTCCGCCAGCACGGCGACCGCACCGACCCACCTCATCAGATGGCCTACCGGTTGGCCGATTCGCTGCTGAGTCCGTACCCCGAGTGGTCCGAAGACCCGACCGCCAGCGAATGGGTGCGGTCCAAGACCTTCTATTGCGGAGGGTTCTCGCGCTTCGATGGCCGCATCAAGTCCACCTGGACCCGAGACCCCGACGAGGTGGTGGTGATGGCCGGCACCGGCGGCACGCGACTCGATCGCGACACGATCGCCAAGCTGGCCGCGTCGGGGACACGACGCTGGGTGGTCATCGGTCTCGACGGTCCGGGGAGCCGCAACTGCCACCTGCTCGGACCGGTCGATGATCCTTGGTCGTTCCTGACGCGAGCGGGGGTGGTGGTCACCTCCGCGGGGCACAGCGCGCTGTGTGAGGTCGCGGCCGCCCGTGCTCCGACCATTGCGGTGCCCGAGACCCGTCCCTTCGCCGAACAGGAACACAAGGTGGCGGTCCTTGCTGAGGCTGGGTTGGTACACCGCGCGCCCCCTCTCGACCACGGTGGGGATGCCGTGGCCTGGGAGTCAGCGTTGCGATCGGCGGCGGCCGGCACCGCCCCGTGGGAACGATTCGTCGACGGCCGAGGCCTGGAGCGCGCCATCGGCCACCTCGTCGACCTGGCCGATTCGCTCGCGGCACCGCGCGCTGGCGTTCGACGGACCGCGATCGGCCGGAGATGTTGACCACGAGCTGTGTGATCATCGCCCACGGGCGCCTTGGCCATCTCGACCACGTGCTGGCGGGCCTTGGACGGCAGTCGACCCCGCCCGATGAGGTGGTGGTGGTGGCGATGGGCGATCCGGCGGTCGAGGAGATGGCGGCGGCCGAAAAGGTCGTGACCGTCGTGGGCACGGTCCCCCACCAGCGGGGTTCCCCCCTTCCGCTCGCGGGGGCCAGGAACCGGGGGGCGGCGATCTCCACCGGAGACCTGATCGTCTTCCTCGACGTGGACTGCATTCCCGCTCGCGACCTGGTGGCCGACTACCGACGCCATCACCGGCCCGGCCTGTTGATGGGATCGGTCCGGTACCTCCCGCCGGGCGTCCCCGACCCAACAGGGCGTGTCGACGACACGTCTCTGCGCCGTCACGGCCGCGCCCACCCGGCGCGCCCGGAGCCTGCTGCCGTGGAGCGAACTGACCGATTCGAGCTGTTCTGGTCGCTCAACTTCGCCATCGAACGTCGTTCCTGGGATGAGCTGGGCGGCTTCGACGAGCGATACCACGGCTACGGCGGTGAAGACACCGACTTCGCCTTCCAGGCGCGAAAACGGGGCGCCGCCGCCTGGTTCGTGCCTGGTGCCGAGGCGTTCCACCAGTACCACCCCACCAGCGACCCGCCGGTTGAACATCTTCGCGACATCGTCGCCAACGCCTCCCGCTTCTACCGCAAATGGGGCGAATGGCCGATGACGGGTTGGCTGGAGGCCTTCGCCGAGGCGGGTCTCATCCGCTGGGAGCCAGATTCGATCGCCCTGGCCGCCGACGAGGTCTCCCGGTGAGCCGGCCCCGACCCATTCGGGTCGCGTCTGTCCCTGCGGGGCATCCCTACGTCCGTCACATCGCGCCCGTCCCCGCCTCGGTTCGCGCGGGCGCCGAGCGACCCGAGGTGGTGCGCCTGGCCGACCCGACCACACCGTGGTGGCCTCCGTCGATGCTCGCACCGGGATGGGTGCTGGCCAACGCTTCGACGTTCGACCTGATGCACGTGCACTTCGGCTTCGACTCGGTGTCGCCCGAGGTGCTCGACAGTCTCGGCGCCGCGCTCGACCATGTCCGGCGACCCTTGGTGGTCACCGTCCACGATCTGCGCAACCCTCATCACCTCTCACCGGAGCTTCACGATCGACAACTCCAGGCTTTGCTTCGCCACGCGACCGAGGTGGTGACGCTCACCGGGCACGCGGCCGGCAGAATCCGAGACGAGTACGGAATCTCCGCCGAGGTGATTCCGCACCCTCACATCGTCGAGCTCGACGAGATGTGTCGCCGCCAGAGGCAGGGACGGAGGCGGACGGCAACGCCCGTGGTTGGGCTCCACCTCAAGAGCATGCGATCCAACATGGAGCCCGAGGTCGTGGACGCCGCGATACAGGCCGTCCGAGACGTGCCGGGCTCCGAGCTTCAGATCAACGTGCACCTCGACGTGGCCAACGAAGGTGGCCTGCGCCACGACCGAGCGCTGATGACCAAGCTGCACCGTCATGAGCGTCGCGGCGCGCTACGTCTGCATACCCACGACTTCTTCACCGACGAAGCCTTCTTCGACTACCTGGCTTCGTTGAGGGTCAGCGTGTTGCCCTATCGCTTCGGCACGCATTCAGGGTGGCTGGAGGCCTGTCGGGACCTGGGCGTAGCGGTGGTCGCCCCTGACTGTGGCTCCTATCACGACCAAGGACCGGTGCTGGGGTTCCAGTGCAACGAGGAGCGCGGTTTCGATCCCCAGTCGTGTGTCGAGGCCATCACCGCTGCGCTCCGTCGTCCCCCACCGGTGCCGGTCCCCTGGTGGGAGCGCGCCGAGCAACGCAACCAAATCGCTGAGGCTCATCTGAACCTCTACCGGCGAGCACTGGATGCGATGCACGAGCCACGATCGTGAACATCGAGCCGATCGCCACGATGAGAGGCTCCGGCTCCGGGATCTGGCGATAGAACGGACCCATGAGCTACGTCGAAGCAGGCGATTTCCAGCGCGACACCGACTACATCGAGGACCGCATCACCCGTGACGGCCGCGACGGCTGGCCGGTCGAGCCGGGGCGGTACCGGTTGGTGGTCAGCCGCGCCTGTCCGTGGGCCAACCGCGCCATCATCGTGCGCCAGCTCCTCGGACTCGAGGACGTGATCTCGATGGGCGTGTGCGGGCCCACCCACGACGAGCGCTCGTGGACCTTCGACCTCGACCCCGGCGGCCGCGATCCGGTCCTCGGCTACGAGCGGCTCCAGGAGGCCTACTTCGCCCGGTTCCCCGAGTATCCCAAGGGCATCACCGTGCCCGCCATCGTCGATTTACCCACCGGCCAGGTGGTCACCACCGACTTCGCCCAGATCACAATCGACCTGTCGACCGAGTGGACCGAACACCACCGGCCCGGGGCGCCCGATCTCTATCCCGAGGCCCTGCGCGACGAGATGGACGAGGTCATGGAGCGGATCTACACCGAGGTCAACAATGGGGTGTACCGGTGCGGTTTTTCAGGCAGCCAGGCGG